>CABQZS010000262.1 GCA_902468695.1 uncultured Collinsella sp. | reverse complement strand
GAAGAGGTCAGAAGTTCAAATCTTCTAACGCCCACCAAATGTTCGCAGCTCAGAGGCTATGTCCTCTGGGCTGTTTTGTTTTATGCCGCCAAATGGGTCACCAAATCGCCGGCAAAAGGTGCCTCAATTCATGAAAGAGTGGTTCTGAGCGTCTGTTTAGCCTTGTCATCTCAATCGAGTGGGGGTTGACCATTTTGAACATAACCGTGCATCTCGTTGACGTTTCTGCGATCGATCCCGGCGAGGCCGTTGATATGGTATCAATCGCGGGACGCTATGCCTTACGTGCTTCCAATGGGGATCTCCCAATTGCGTCTCGGAGGGAAGCTGCAGGTGTGGGCTTGCTTCTTCGTGACGCCCTGGGCGTCTTCGACGACACCCAGCTTGCGCGTTCTGCTTTCGGCAAGATCGAGCTTGCGGATGGGGAGGCCCCCTCTATCTCCATTTCACATGGCGGAAGCGTGGCCGTCCTCGCTGTTTCCGATGTTGCTCGGTCGGTCGGAGGATCTATTGGTGTGGATATCGAGACGATCGATGAGATTGCTCCCGTTGCGGTTGGGCGTATGGCAAACGACGACGAGCGCGTGTGGATTAACGCTGCCCCCAATTTGCAAGAACGCAATCTTCGCCTGAGTCAGACGTGGACGCGCATCGAGGCCATCCTCAAGGCTGAGGGCGTCGGGTTTTCGATTGACCCTCGCAAAGATGGTATGCCCGTCGGATGGAATACTTCGTCGGTGACATACGGTCGCAACGTCATCTCTTGTGCGGCGCGCTCTATGCCTCGTATCGTCCTCAAGGAGCATACCTTTCGGGTAGCATAGGAGCCAATCGCCAATAGGGGAGGCCGCTATGCCACTGAACGCTCAAAACGATATTGCTTCACGGATCGAGGATGCCGTCTTTGAACTTATGGCGACAACTCCGGTGCAGTCGATTGAGGTGGCCGAGGTACTTCGCCTTGCCCATACATCCAAATCGACGTTCTATCGCTGTTATCGCTCTGTCGATGATGTGGTTAAACGTTTTGAAGATGAGCTGCTCCAGAATATGCAGGACATCAATGATGTTGCGCTGGAGGCTCGTTTTGGCGATGCGCAGCTGGACCCTACGCCCACGATGATCAAGCGCATGGAGATCCTCAAGGCTAATCGCTCGATAGTTTTGGCACTTAACAGCGATAACGGCGATCCCGTGTTTGCTCACAAGGCAACGATCTTTATGCATGACTATTTTCGCAATCGGCTTCGCTCGACATTTTCCGATGAAACGGACCTCGATCTGTATCTAGCATTTGCGCTTGCGGGCCACCATAACCTCATTCAGTATTGGCTCGAGGCCCGGCCCGACCTTGAGGCGCGCACCGTTGCCGCCGCCCTCAATCGCATGTTCTACGCACCGCTCTTTGTCGACGATGCATCGCGTCATTGGCACCCACGTATTCCCGATTTTGAAAGGCCAGTCGCGTGAGCGGTCGATATTTGGGGATAAACGGTTGTATTCAGGGCGAGTTTTAGATATCTCTGATCATTAGCTCAAATAATACGAGTCCGTTTATCTGCTATTTGGAACGCCTAGCCCCGATGTGTCCCATATGATGGGACACATCGGGGCTTTTTGTCTCACGTGTCTCGTTTAACCCCTCATAAACTAAAGCTACGTTCAAAAGAACCACTGCAGTAGTTCAACGTGTGACGGCACAGAAAAGCCGCGAGCGCTCTCTCACCTTCACTCGCGGCCGGACTGCGCCATCACTCCGTACACCTTCACATGATTAGGATGTGATATTCAGTGGTTACGCTCGGAAAGAACATGCGCAGCGTCTCGATTGTAGGCGTGGGCTGCACCCCGTTCAAGGATTTTGAGGAGCATCCCGAGACCCAGGGTATTGGCGAGGGCGAGGCGTTTGGCTATGCGGCCCTCGAGGCAATTGCCGATGCCGGTCTTGAGCCCCGCGATATCGACTTTTTCTATCACGGCAGCGCCAATCCGTATCTCGTTGGCGATTGCATTACCCCCAACATGCAGGTTGCCGATTGGTTTGGCGTTCGTGCCAAGGGCTCCGTCCATCATTCCGAGGCTTGCTGCACGGGTTACGTCGCCCTTGAGCAGGCCGTGATGGCGGTTGCTTCCGGTGCTTACGACGTTGTCCTTACGGGTGCCTGCGATTTGGCTTCGACTCTTCCCGTCGAGCATATGCCCTCCCATATTCGTCAGGACTTTACGCTCGACGTCATGATTCCCTCGCTCGATAAGATCTATGACCGCGCGTATGGTCGCCCGCTTGATGGTGCCTTTGGCGTGTCGTTCGACAACTGGATCAACGAGTATTCGATGCAGTACGACCTTACAGCCGATCAGATTGATGACGCCCTGAACGGCCTTACCAAGAGCCTTCGCCGCGGTGCCGTCCTGAATCCCCTTGCCTGGTACGAGACTACGGTCGAGGAGGACGCGAAGGCAGCCGGGTTCGATACCGCCGACGAGTATCTCAAGAGCATGTATAACCCGCGCGTTACGCAGTACCTGCGTGTTACCGGCTTTGAGAAGAAATGCGACGGTGCCGCAGCTGTTGTCGTGATGCCCACGGAGAAGGCCAAGGCCATGGGCGTGCCATATGCGCCTATTGAGGTTCTGGGTACGGGCGCTTCTGCGGTCGAGGCCGGCCTGCTTCACAACGAGCACTGGGCTACCGAGCTTGCCGCCAAGCAGGTCTACGACCTTACCGGCGTGAGTCCCGACGAGATCGACCTGTTTATGTGCAATGACTTCTTCCTTGCTTCCGAGATCGTCTCGGCTGAGGAGTGCGGCTATATTCCGCGCGGCGAGGCTTGGAAGTACGCGGTCGATGGCCGCACCGCTTTTGACGGCGATAAGCCCATCAACCCGCACGGTGGTCGTTGCAACTTCGGTCACGCCCATGGCGCATCCGGCATCGCCGATATCGTTGAGGCCGTCAAGCAGATGCGTGGCGTCGCCGGTGCTACCCAGATGAAGAAGGTTCCCGAGACGGCGTTCCTGCGCGGTTTTGGCGGTTCTCAGAACGTGCGCTGCCAGATCCTTCGTACCGTCGCCTAAGCGACCGCGGTTTTCGATTTCCCATAAGGAGTATTCTCATGCAACTCAAAGATATGGAGCCCGTGGTCAAGAAGTTCTACACGGGTCTTGAAGAGGGCATCTATTGGGCGCGCCAGTGCCCCGAGTGCGGAGCCGTCGAGTTTCCGCCCCACCTTGCCTGCAATGCCTGCGGCTATCACAAGACCGATTGGGTCCAGGTTTCCGGTCACGGCCATCTGATCGATTTCACCTTGCCTGGTCCGCAGAACGACAAGCCCTACCTCAAGGAGTATGGCAAGTACGCCTACGGCGCCGTCGATATCGACGAGGGTTCTCAGTACACCTACGTCATCTACGGCATTACCAAGAAGAAGGCCCCCGAGATTCGCGCCAAGCTCATGGCGGGCCAGACCGTGGGCGTCCACGCCAAGGTCATCGACCGTCCTGGCTACAAGGAGCTTACGTTCGAGCTTGACGACTAGGCTTTCAACCCTTTTAACAATTCGATTCCTCTCTTAGGCCACGGCGGGACCCATGTCTCCAGCCCGCCGTGGCCGCCCCTCTTTTTCGATTGAAAGGCACCATCATGAACGAAGAACTCACTCAGCAGATCTGCGATTTTGCCAAGTCCGCCTACAACTATGACGGCGATGTGACCCCCGAGACGACGTTTGAGACCCTGGGCAAGGGCTCGATGAAGATGATCGCGCTGACCTCCATGATCGATAACGAACTCGATGCCGAGGTTCCCGTTCGCGAGGTCATGGTCATGAAGACCATCGGCGAGCTTATCGAGCGTACTGCCGAAGAGATGGAGTAACTGCCATGGACCTGATGCAGACCCTGCGCGAGCAGGCTGCCGCCAAGCCTATGCGCGTTGCTTTTCCCGAGGGCGAAAACGAGACCATGATGCAGTCGGTCGCAAAGATCGCTGCCGAGCGTCTCGCCGAATGTGTGCTGGTCGGCGACGGCGGTAAGCTCAAGGAGCTTGCCGATGAGCGCGGCATCTCCCTTGACGGTATCGAGATTGTCGATGTGACCGACGAGGAGGCGAACGCCGCTTGTTGCGAGCGCTACCTTTCGCATCCGGATTGCAAGTTTAAGCCCAAGGGCGCTGCGCGCCGTATGACGCGTCCGCTTGAGCGCGCCCTGATTTTGCAGGTGCTCGGCGATGTCGACGTTATGTTCGCCGGCATCGATAACGCCACGGGCGACATCATCCTAGCGGGACAGACCATCGTCGGCCTTGCCGACGGGGTGGACACCGTGAGCTCGTGCGGTATCGCCGACATTCCCAACTGGAACGGCGGCGAAGGCGGCCTTTTGGCTTTTGGCGATTCCGCCGTTTGCGTTGACCCCACGAGCGAAGAGCTTGCCTCGATTGCGATTTCGTCGAGCGAAACGGTGCGCTCGCTGACCGGATGGGATATCCGTTGCGCGCTGCTTTCGCATTCGACTGACGGTTCGATGGATAACGAGCTTGTCGACAAGGTACGTCGCGCTCGCGAGATTGCCAACGATCGCCGTCCCGACCTTGCCATCGACGGCGAGTTCCAGTTTGATTCGGCGATTAACCCCAAGGTTGCGGCCAAGAAGGTACATCGTGAGTCCGCTGTTGCGGGCCAAGCCAACGTGGTCATCTGGCCCGATATCAACGTGGGCAATATCGGCGTCAAGATCATCCAGAATCTGACCGGTGCCAATGCCTACGGCCCCATGCTTCAGGGCTTCAAGAAGATCGTGTGCGATTGCTCGCGCTCTGCGCCCGTCGACGAGATCGTCGGCAACGTGGTGATGAGCTGCGTGCGCGCCCAGGCGCTTAAGGAGGCTTAAGGTATGTCCGATAAAAAGACTCCCTGGCGCGTCCTGGTAATCAACCCGGGTCCCACTTCCACGAAGGTGGGCGTTTTTGAGGGCGATGAGTGCAAGCTCAGCAAGAACGTTGCGCACGATGCGAAGGACCTTGCCCAGTTCGATGGGGTTTCGGCTCAGATGCCGTATCGCTGCGATTTGATTCTAGCGGCGCTCGACGAAGCAGGGCTTTCGCTCGTTGACTTCGATGCATTTGTTGGCCGCGGCGGTGGTCTGCTTTCGCTGCCCGGCGGCACCTATGCCATCAATGAGGTCATGCTCGAGCATGCCCGCATCGGCGCGAATGGCGTTCAGCACCCGGCACAGCTGGGTCCCCAGATTGCCTATGAGTTCGCCTCAAAGACGGGCAAGCCCGCCTTTGTGGTGAATCCTCCCGATACTGACGAGCTGTGCGACCTCGCACGTATGACGGGCATTAAGGGCGTGTATCGAAACGTGCACCTGCACGCCCTTAATCTCAAAGAGACCGCCATCCGCCATGCGGCAAAGCTCGGCCGCCCCTATGATGAGTGCAACTTCATTGTTTGCCATATCGGCGGCGGCATCTCTATCTCGGCTCATCTTAAGGGCAAGATGGTGGACGGCAACGACATCGTTGGCGGCGAGGGTCCCATGGCGCCGACGCGCTGCGGATCGGTTCCCGCGATCGAGATTGCGAAGTATACGGCAGAGCATGGTCTCGACGTTGCCCGCGCCCATTGCATGAAGACCGGTGGCTTCGTTGACCTTTTGGGTACGTCCGATGCCATTGAGGTGTGCGATCGCGCCGCTGCGGGCGATAAGGCTGCAGCTCGCGCCTGGGATGCAATGGTTTACCAAATCTGCAAGTGGATCGGCGAGATGGCCTGTGTGCTGAAGGGCGACGTCGACGGCATCTTGCTCGGAGGCGGCATGGTCCACAGCAAGGAGCTCGTTGCCTCGATTGAGGAATGCTGCTCTTGGATCGCCCCCGTGTCGGCTTATCCCGGCGAGTTTGAGCTCGAGGCGATGGCGTCTGGCGCCTGCCGCGTGCTCGATGGTGTCGAGGAAGCGCTCGTGTACAGCGGAGAACCCGTGTTCACCGGATTTAACGACTAATAGTGCTGTGTTTGGGGCGGCCGCTGGTGATGCCTGGCCGCTCCGACCCTTTTCTTTAAGTGTAAGGATGGATCATGGATAAAACCAAGATCAAGTACCTGGTGGGCATTTATGCTGCCGCCATGTGCATTATGGGCATGTTGGTGCCCGTCCCCATCGTGGCTTCTGTCGCGGCGGCGTTTCCCAACGAGAACATCGCTGCCGTTCAGATGATTATCGGCATCATCCCGTTGATGATGGCGCTGTCCGCCATGCTCGTGTCTTCCCAGCTCGCCTCGCGCGTATCCAAGAAGAAGACGACGCTCGTCGGCCACGTTATCGTGATGCTAGCAGGCGCCTCGGTGCTGGTGTTCCACGACTCACTCGGCCAGGTCTTAGCGGCTTCTGCTGTCATGGGCCTTGGTCTCGGCGCCGTGCAGAACTCGACCGACGCCTTGATCGCTGACTATTTCGGCGGAAAGCAGCGCTCGTTTGTCATGGGCATCTACTCCACTTTTGTCGCACTGGGCGGCATTATCTGGACGATGGTTTCCGGCGTTTTGGGTTCTGCCGAGTGGTTCCATAGCTATGCGGCGTACTTCATCATGATCATTTTCATCGTGATCGAGGCTGTCTGCCTTCCCGAGGGTCATCTTGAGCCCAAGCGCAAGGTCAACGTGTTCGCCAATATGCCCAAAGAGGTCGCGATTATCACGCTCATGAGCTTTGTGTTCGTACTCACGTTCCAGCTCTTCAGCTCCAACGTTTCGCTGCTTGTTGTGGGTCGCGGCTTTGGCGGTACCGTGGAGGCCGGTCTTGCCTCTACCGTTATGACCGTTGCCGGTATTGCGGCTGGTCTTTTGGTCGGTCCGCTGTTTGCCAAGTTTAAGAACCTGGCTATGCCGATCGCGTGGGGTGTGACGCTCGTTGGCCTGGGCCTGACGCTGGTTGCGCCCGCCTTTATGGTGCTGTGCGTTGCGGGCTTTGTCGTCGCGCTGGGCAAGGAGACCTACGTGCCGCTGGAGGGCAATTTTGCCGCCGGCAACTCTGCCCCCGAGGGACGTGCGTTTAACCTCGCCATTGGCATGGCCGGCATCAACTTTGGCATGGCGCTGTCACCCATTGTGTTTGAGGCCGTGACGTCGCCGTTTGGTGCAACGATTGACCAGAAGTTCATCGCCGGCATGATCGTCTGTGCGGCTTGTGTTGTCTTTGGCGCCATTAAGTATCGCAAGCTCACCCCGGCCCAGCTTGCCGAGGCCGAGAAGATGGCGACCAGCGGCGAGGCGGAGTAGCCGCTCGAGTAGTTGCTTTACCGCACATCATGTTTTAACGGGGCCGCCGACATATGCCGGCGGCCCTCTTTCTATCAATGGCTTTGAAAGGCTTATGGCTATGAAGCTACCTGTCAGCCGCGTTATCGGTATTCTCAACGGCTTCTTTAACCCGCTATTGCTCTGCGCGTTTCTCCCCATCATTGAAGGGGCGTCTGGCTTGGATCTGACGAGCCCCACGGGCTTTTGGGGGCAACTTATCGTGGCCACGGTAATCGCCGAGGTTCTGAGCGCACTCCCGCTGTTTGGCAAAACGGTTGGTATGTGCCTGGACTTTTTTGGTTTTGAGCAGGGGAACGCATCACACAAGATCGCCGGTACGGTCATCGGTGCCACGCTCCTTTTTATGGTAATCGGTTTTGGCGAGATTGCCTTCCAGGGAGGATTCGGAACGATTGAAGGCCGTGCGTTTTTCGCGCGTTGGGCGGGCCTTGTCACAAAGGGATGGGCCTTTGTGGTTATCGCCGGCGTGCTGCTCGATCCCTTTACAGCGGCTCTCGGCCACATGATAGCTCGCGAAGAGAAATAATAGCTCCTCGTCTATCGAATGCCGGCGGACGGGGTGCCGGGGCTACAGTCTTCCGAGCGTTTGCAGTCCCGTCGCTCCGTCCGCCGGCATTCGACCGCAACATGTTGGTCAAGTATAATCTTTTGGATTCTTTTGGCGTGAGCGGCTTGGTTTTGGTAGGATTTGTCAGCGGCTTGACTAAGGGGGTTTTATAACTGCCATGCAGGTAGCCGTGTTGGTAACGTTTTACCGACTTGCCAAGAACCCCTCATAATTAATGCGTCTGCAAAATGACTAATTGCTTTGACCTGCTGAAACACTATATGTTGTGTTTGACCTAAAAAAAGAATACAGGATATAGATGCCTCTTTGTCGTATGATAGATGGCGGACAGAGAACGAGGACCTTATTCGCCCCATTTGGATGGATCTTCGAGCCCCTTGATTGGCTGCGAGGATTGTCCGCATGAGGGCCTATGGTTTTCGAAAACACAGATTGCGCGACGGCGCCGCAAGACAGGGGCAAGCCCTGCCGGGCATCGTTTGGCTCTGAAGCGCAATACGATTTCGACGCGAAAGAGGCAAGAGGATGAAGATCATCAAGCGCAGCGGCACCGAGGTTGTCTTTGACATCGATAAGATTGTCAATGCCATCCGCGCCGCAAACTTGGAGGTCGAGGAGAGCTCTCGTCTTACCGACCGCCAGGTGGTTTACGCGGCACAAAACGTCGCCGAGGCATGCGAGAACGCGGGCCACACCGTGTCGGTCGAGGAGATTCAGGATCTGGTCGAGGACGAGATTATGCGTCTCGACTGCTACGAGGTCGCTCGCCATTACATCATCTATCGCTATGTTCAGAGCCTGAAGCGCCAGAAGAACACGACCGACGACAAGATTCTGTCGCTGATTGAGTGCAACAACGAAGAGGTCAAGCAGGAGAACTCCAACAAGAACCCGACCGTCAATTCCGTTCAGCGTGACTACATGGCCGGCGAGATCTCCAAGGACCTGACCCAGCGTGTGCTGCTGCCCCAGGAGATTGTGGATGCCCATAATGAGGGCCTGATCCATTTCCACGATTCGGATTATTTTGCCCAGCACATGCACAACTGCGATCTGGTGAACCTGGAGGATATGCTCCAGAATGGTACTGTTATCTCGGGTACGCTGATTGAGAAGCCGCACAGCTTCTCGACCGCCTGCAACATCGCGACGCAGATCATCGCCCAGGTTGCTTCCTCCCAGTACGGTGGCCAGTCGATTTCGCTGACCCATCTTGCCCCGTTCGTCGAGGTGAGCCGTCAGAAGATTCGCGGCGAGGTCGCCCGCGAGCTCGAGGAGCTCGGCGTTTCCGCATCTCCCGAAAAGGTCCGCGAGGTTGTTGAGGACCGCCTGCGTGACGAGATCCGTCGCGGCGTTCAGACGATTCAGTATCAGGTCGTGACCCTTATGACCACGAATGGCCAGGCGCCGTTCGTGACGGTCTTTATGTATCTCAATGAGGCCCGTACGCCCCAGGAGAAGCACGACCTTGCCATGATTGTGGAGGAGACGCTTCGTCAGCGCTATGAGGGCGTTAAGAACGAAGCCGGCGTGTGGATCACCCCGGCGTTCCCCAAGCTCATCTACGTGCTCGAGGACGATAACGTTCACGAGGATTCCCCGTACTTCTACCTGACCCAGCTGGCTGCGAAGTGCACCGCCAAGCGTATGGTGCCCGACTACATCTCTGAGAAGAAGATGCGCGAGCTCAAGCTGTCGAAGGGCGAGACCGCGGGCAACGGCGACTGCTATACCTGCATGGGTTGTCGCAGCTTCCTGACGCCCGACCGCTCCGGTAACGGATTTAACAACGTGGCCAACGCGCTGAACTATGACCCGAACAAGCCCAAGTACTACGGTCGCTTTAACCAGGGTGTTGTGACCATCAACCTGCCTGATGTCGCGCTGAGCTCGCATCAGGATATGGACAAGTTCTGGAAGATCTTCGATGAGCGCCTTGAGCTGTGCCACCGTGCCCTGCTGTGCCGTCATGAGCGCCTGATGGGTACGCTTTCTGACGCCGCACCGATTCTGTGGCAGTACGGTGCCCTCGCTCGTCTGAAGAAGGGCGAGACAATCGACAAGCTGCTCGTGGGCGGATACTCCACCATCAGCCTGGGCTATGCCGGCCTGTATGAGTGTGTCAAGTACATGACGGGCCACAGCCACACCGAGAAGGAGGGCACGCCCTTTGCCATGGCCGTCATGCAGCGCATGAACGACAAGTGCGCCGAGTGGAAGGCCGAAAGCGATATTGACTTCTCGCTGTACGGTACCCCGCTTGAGTCGACGACCTACAAGTTCGCTAAGTGCCTGCAGCGTCGTTTTGGCATCATCCCGGGCGTGACGGACAAGGGCTACATTACCAACAGCTACCACGTCCACGTGTCCGAGGAGATCGACGCATTCGACAAGCTCAAGTTCGAGGGTATGTTCCAGCAGCTTTCGCCGGGCGGTGCCATCTCCTACGTCGAGGTTCCCAACATGCAGGACAACCTCAAGGCTGTCATTCGCGTGATGCAGTACATCTACGACAACATCATGTACGCCGAGCTCAACACCAAGAGCGATTATTGCCAGGTGTGCGGCTACGACGGCGAGATCAAGATTGTCGAGGACGATGGCAAACTGGTGTGGGAGTGCCCCAATTGCGGCAACCGCGATCAGGAGAAGATGAACGTCGCCCGTCGTACGTGCGGCTACATCGGTACCCAGTTCTGGAACCAGGGTCGAACCGAGGAGATCCGCGACCGCGTGCTGCATCTCTAATAACCATCCCAGGCCGCCCCGTAGCGAGGCCCCGGACCTTTACTCGCTATTTCGGACAGTCCTGGCTCACGACGGAGGCGCCACTGGCGCCTCCTGTTCGTGCGGAACTCATATCGAGCAAAGGTCCGGGGCCTCGCTACGGGGCGGCCAAGTTGACGTAGCTGAGATGCAGCGCGCGGTCTGCTCACCCCTCGAAGTTCTTAGCGGAAATGAGTTGACTTGCAACAACGCTTTGCTTGCGATGGCGGTTGAGCTGCAACAAGGTTTCTATTGGACCTCGAACCCTATACTCGATGTTCGCTTCGTTCATTGAGTTACCCTTTGCATGAGGCCGGGACATATCGTCCCGCCCGCAGTTTCGCAGGCCGAAGGCCGAGAATGTTTGAGGACGGGATGATATGTCCCGGCCTCCCGGGAGAGTTATCTATGAACTACGCGAACATTAAGTATTTCGACATTGCTGATGGGGAAGGCGTTCGTACTTCTCTGTTTGTGAGCGGGTGCCGTCGCGGGTGCAAGAACTGCTTTAACTCCGTCGCGTGGGACTTTGCCGCGGGTGAACTGTTCGATCGTGTCGTCGAGGACAAGATTATCGAGAGCCTCGATCATCCCTTTATTGACGGCCTGACGATTCTGGGCGGCGAGCCTATGGAGCCCGAGAATCAGGCGGGGCTTGTTGACTTTATCGAACGCGTGCGTGCGGCCTATCCCGCGGGGTCGGGCAAGACCATTTGGTGCTTTACCGGCGACGTGCTCGAGGAGCTTATGCCAGGTGGCCGTCATCATACCGAGGTGACGAACCGTATCCTGGCCTGCCTCGACATGTTGGTGGACGGCCCGTTCGTTCAGGATCTGTACGATATCTCATTGCGCTTTAGGGGCTCGAGTAACCAGCGTGTGATCGATATGAACGCTACGCGCGACCGCGCTGTGCGTGAGGGTGTTGCGCTTTGCGACGCTGTGGAGCTTTGGCGGGACGATCCGGTCTATTCGACCCATACTATGTAGCTTGTGGCCGACGCCAAAGGGCGTGGTACCATAGCGCGAACGCAAAATCGGAAAAGTGAGGCCCAGATGGTCGATCAGGAAAAAGTCGAGGCCGCCATTAAGCTGTTGCTTGAGGGCATAGGCGAGGACCCAACTCGTGAGGGCCTGCTGGAGACCCCGGCGCGCGTTGCCCGTATGTATGGTGAGATCGCCGGCGGTATGGACCAGAGTGCCGAGGAGCACCTGTCCAAAACCTTTGCCGTCGCTTCGAACGATTTGGTTATCGAGCGCGACATCACGTTCTACTCGCTGTGCGAGCACCATCTGCTGCCGTTTTATGGCAAGGCTGCGATCGGCTATATCCCTAACGGTCGCGTGGCGGGTCTGTCTAAGCTCGCTCGCACGGTTGAAGTCTATGCCCGTCGTCTGCAGCTGCAGGAGCAGCTGTGTGCGCAGGTTGCCGACGCCCTCATGGATTATCTCGCTCCCCAGGGAGCGATTGTGCTCATGGAGGCTGAGCATATGTGCATGACCATGCGCGGCGTGCAAAAGCCCGGCACCAAGACCGTGACGCTCGCTCGCCGCGGCGTCTTTGAGACCGATCCCGCGCTCGAGGAGCGGTTCTTTAGGATGCTGGGCCGTTAGCATGAGGGTCGTCAACGACTTTACATCGAAGACCGATGAGGGGACGTCGCGTCGCGGCTTCATGGCTTCGGGCCTGGCCCCCTTTGGTGCCATGCCTCGCATTGATTACATTTGTGCCAACGGGCTGTTTCGGCGGCACCTGGGCAACATTGCGCAGTTGGAATCGGGACGCATCTTCTGCCGCCACGGTATTGACCATCTGCTCGATGTCGCTCGCATTATGTGGATCAAGAATCTCGAGGAACAGCTCGAATTTGACCGCGAGGTCATCTACGCCACGGCACTTCTTCACGATATCGGCAAAGATGAACAGTATGAATCGGGTATATCCCATGATGTTGCGAGCGAACGCGTCGCTGATGCGATTCTCGGCGGTATGCCCGATGACGTGGCGTTTGAGCCGGCCGATGCCGCAGCCATTAAGACGGCCATTCTGGGCCATCGAAAGCTGCGCGTGAACAGCCAACCGCTTGAGCGTCTGCTCTATGCAGCCGACAAAGCGTCGCGCGCCTGCTTTGCATGCCCCGCGCGCAATGCTTGCAACTGGAGCGATGATAAAAAGAACCTGTCGATTCGCGTGTAGTTAGTTGCGCGGTCGGGGTTCTAAACGAAGGAGACGATCGCGATGAGTAACAAGAAACTGCCCGAGAATGCAACCAAGACTGAAGGCGCCGAGCTCGCCCGCCGTGGAAGGGGCGAAATATCCACCGCAACGGCGGTGCCCCACGTGAGCTATGACGATCTGCGCCATGCCGATCGCATTACTATCGACGGTCTCGAGGTCTTTGCCAACCACGGCGTGTATCCCGAAGAGAACGCGCTGGGCCAGAAATTCATCGTGTCCTTGGTGCTCTATGCCAACCTGCGTGCAGCGGGAGAGCACGATGACTTGGACGCCTCGATTGACTATGGCTCGGTGTGCCACGATGTCGATGGCTATCTGCGCGAGCATACGTTTAAGCTCATCGAGGCTGCAGCCGAGGGCGTGGCCCAGATGCTGCTACGTCGTTGCCCCCTGCTGCTTGGCGTGCGCGTTAAGCTCGATAAGCCTTGGGCGCCCGTCGGTCTTCCCCTGGCAAGCTGCGGTGTCGAGATCGAGCGCGTGCGCTAACCGGTTCTAATATGTCTCTATGGGTGGCTGCTTGAGCCGCTGGGACAGTGCTCTATTGTTGGGGCAGTACGTGTCGAGCAAGGCGTGAAACCGCTGATTGTGGCTTGGCTCGAGCAAGTGGACGAGCTCGTGGGCGACAACCATGTCGAGGCATTCGACGGGGTAGGCGGCAAGTTCTCGTGCGATGCGAACGGCGCCGGATTTGGGAGTGCATGAGCCCCAACGCGTTTTCATGCTGCGTACGGAAACGCGAGAAACGGCGACACCCATTGCGATTTCGTATGCGTGCGCGATGTCGCGTAGCGCCGCGGTGACCTCGGTTGTATAGAGTTGGGCGATACGCGCCTGGAGCTCTTCGGGCGATAGACTGTCGATGCTTGCGCGGTACCGGGTCTGCGGACGCTCGTTCGGTCTATCGACGCCCATAAAACTTGCGAAGGTGGCCTGCTTGGGTCGCGGTACGGGTGATGCAAAGTTGTGATCGAGCGCATCCTGTACCGTGACGGGCTTGCCCCAAAGTGCAATGATGGACGAGGGACTGAGCGGCTCTCGCGCCGTCGCCTGACGTCGCTCACGCTGGGCAAGTCGGTTGACAATCCAGGCACTGTTGCGCTTTACAAACGCTTCGATGCGCTCGCGGCTGGCGCCGAGCGGTGCACTGGCGTGGACCTCACCACTCGATGTGACGCGTAGGTTGAAGTTCTTGACGCGCTTTTTGGTAACTACGACGGGGATGGGCGTCCCATCCGGTCGGGATACGGAAATCGTAAACTGCTGCGTCAAAAGCGGTCCTTCAGATTGGGGACGGGCCGGCATGTCGACCGTTCGGCATGCCGGCCCGCTCAAGGGATGTGAAATTAATAACGCTCGAAGAAGGCAAGCGCGTTGTCGCTGCAGAGCTTTTGCATCACGGTCTTGCCAAAATGCTTGGAAAGCATGTTCTGGAACTCGGGCATCTTGCTGGCATCGGAGAGGAAAGCGGGCACAGTGGCGCCGTCCCAGTCGCCGCCGAGCGCGATGACGTCCTCGCCGCCCAGGTCGAGCCAGTGCTCGATATGTGCCGCCAGCTGGTCGAAGGTGACGTCTGCGGCGGTCTTGTCGGTTGCGTCGTTGGAAAGGAACTCGCTGCAGTAGTTGAGGCCGACGATGCCACCCATGTCGCGAATGGTACGGAACTGGTCGTCGGTAAGGTTGCGTTTGGCGCCGCAAACCGCACGGGAGTTGGAGTGGCTGGCGACGAAGGGACGCGTGGCGCGGGCGGCGACCTCGTCAAAGCACTCATCGTTGAGGTGGGAGACGTCGAGTACCATGCCGGCGTGCTCCATCTGCGTAAGTGCCTCGATGCCGGCGGCGGTGAGGCCGGCGTGGGTATCGTGTCCGCTCGCGAGCGGTCCCTGCGCGTTCCAGCTGAGTGACGACATAAGCACGCCCAGGCTCTTAAGCACCTCGATCAGCGCGGGGTCCTCGGCAAAGAACGTGGCGTTTTCGATGGTGTGGATGCAGGCGACCTTGCCGTCTTTGAGCGCGGGGCGAATGTCTGCCGCGCTGCGTACGTTGACCATGCGGTCGTGGTTGAGCATTGCCTGGCCGCTCATGTGCGCCATGATCTGCGCCTGGAAGCGCGCGGCGTGGGCGGTGGGAATCTCATCGGGGACAAACGTGGCGAAGCACTGTGCCCACGGCGTGTTGCCGATCTTTGCGAGCGAGATGGCGCAGGCGTTGCCCTCGATGAGGTCGAAATCTTGCGGATGCGTTTCGTCGCCGGGGAAATAACCGTCGGTGCCGGCGGTAAAGCGCAGGTCGAGATCGAGCGTGGCCCAGCCGATGCGGTCGGCGGTGTCGCAGTGTAGATCAAATACGGGATATGCCATGGTTCCTCCGGTTGCAGCGTTTCTTTGCAAACTGTCATTGAATTGTATGACTAGGGTATAGTTAGCGCCATATGTTCATGGCGGCCCGCGTTGTGCGCCGCCCTTATTACGGAGGTTACCATGTCCAACCAGGGCAAGAAGGTCAAGACCCATTATCGCGGCACGCTCGACGACGGCACGCAGTTCGATAGCTCCTACGATCGCGGCGAGCCGCTGGAGTTCACCTGCGGCGCCGGTCAGATGATCAAGGGCTTCGACGCCGCTGTTGTCGACATGCAGGTGGGCGAGAAGAAGACCGTGCACATTCCTGCTGCCGATGCCTACGGCGAGCACAATCCCGAGATGGTCCTGACCTTCCCGGCCGAACAGGTTCCCAACATCGAGCAGATCGAGAAGGGCATGAAGCTTTTCCTGTCCACGCCGAGCGGCATGCCCGTCCCCGCCGTTGTCATCGACGTGACGCCCGAGGCCGTGACGCTCGACGCCAACCACGAGTTGGCCGGCAAGGACCTCAACTTTGATATCGAGCTCGTCGAGGTCGAGGGCTAGAGTATGCCTGAACGCTTGGTTTCGACGACATGCTTGGGAAATCTCAACGATCCGTCCTATGAACTCCTGCTTCGCCGGGAGCTGGGCGGTGTCTTTGAAGTTGACGAGCTACTGCTCGATTGGGACCAGGCTGATGTATGCGCGTTTGTGGGCGTGACGGAGCTGGGGCGCACGATCGATGTTCGGCTGGATACTGCCGACGGCGGTCGTCTTGCCGATGGCGACGTGCTCGCCATTGATCGTTCGGGCGTGGTGCCTGTGGCGGTTATTGTGCGCCTGCGCAGCGCCGAGGTTTATTTGGTCGAAGTCGACCGCATGGATCCGATTGCACTCGCGCATGCGTGCTGGGAGATTGGCAACATGCATGCGCCGCTCTTCCGGGGCGACTCGGACGAGCATACCGTGCGCATGTATACGCCGGTGCAGCCTGTTTTGGGCCGCACGCTCCGGGGTGTCGAGGGTGTTCGGCTCTCGGTGGTTACCCGTGAACTCGATGCGGACCGGCGCTTTGCGTCGAGTGCGGCGGATGTCGTCGTGAGTATGGCTCCAGACTTTACGATCGTAAAGAAGGCGCGCGGTTAACGTGCGTATGCGTAAGACGGACTTTGAGAGGCAACTATTCAAAGTCCGTCTTACTGTTGATGAGGTGCTTTGGGGGAAAGCATATGGGTCTTGAGGGAATCAAGCTGATTGCATGCGATTTGGACGGCACGTTGCTGCATCCGGGGGAGCGCGAGCCGCGTTCCGAGGCCTTTGAGCTCATCGATGAGCTGCATCGTCGCGGTATCGTGTTTATGCCGGCGAGTGGCCGTCAATATGCGAGCTTGCGCTACCTGTTTGCCCCGGTGGCCGATGAGCTTGCCTATGTATGCGAAAACGGAGCCCTGGTGATGAGCGAGGGGCGTGCCGTTGTCAAGCGTTCCATGGAGCGTAGCCTTGCTATGGATATCGCGAATGCCGTGGTTGCGTATCCCCATGCCGACGTGACACTTTCGTGCGAGGGGCACCTCTACACCATGAGCGGCAACGATGCGTTCGTCGACCATTTGCGCTATGAGGTCCACTGCGATGTGGCGGTGGTCGACCGTCCCGAGGACATCGACGAGGACGTCATTAAAATTGCCTTCCAGACGCCCGAGGTGGATCAGCCGGCGGCCCTGGAGTATTTCGAGCGCCTCTTTAGCGACCGTGTCGACGTGATGACGTCGGGAATCGAATGGACGGACTTTATCGGTTTCGGTTCGGGCAAGGGCTCCGCGCTTGCCGATTACGGTCGTGCCCTGGGGATTTCGCCCGATGAGATGATGGCGTTTGGCGACAACGAGAACGATCGCGACATGCTCAACGTCGTGGGCCATCCCTATCTGATGGAGAGCTGCAATCCCAGCATGCGCGGTATCAACGACCGTGTCCGCTACGTGCGCACGGTCGAAGAAGAGCTGCGTCGTCTACTTGCTGAGTAGGCATTTGGGACATGTCTAGAAATCTACTTTTTGCTGCAGAGTGCGGAAAGGTTGATTTTAAGGCATGTCCCAAACATCTACCGGCAGTCGGGGCAGAGACCCTCGAAGATGGTGTAGTGCGACGTGACGTGCCAGCCGATTTGCTCGGACGCCTTGGCGTCGAGCTGGGCATCGAAGGGGAGCGGTACGTCGATGACGCGGCTGCACGAGGTGCAGATGATATGTGCGTGCGGCTCGATGGTGCGATCGAAGCGGCTGCCGCCCGGCGTCTTGATGGAGAGGATCTCGCCGGCGTCGGCCAAGAGATTGAGATTGCGGTAGACCGTACCGCGGCTGATCTTGTCATCCTGTTCGCGTACGGCGTTGTAGATTTCGTCGGCGGTGGGATGGTTATAGCTTTGGCGCACAGCGTCGAGAACCAGCTTTCGCTGCCTGGTATTCCTTCTTTGCACCGCCATGCGCCTCGCCTCTTTTCTATCAACGGTCGTAGGTAAATGATACCGTATTTAGCACACAATACTAATAACGAGGAATGAAACCGTCTTCATTGGCAAGTGGGGCTCGGGTCTGGGCGTCTGCGAGGCGAAAACGCGTTCCCATGCGCTCGTAGGAGGCATGAAGCGCCTCGAGCTGAGACACGATGTTTGCCGGCGTGCCCTGTAGCTCCATCTCAACCGAGCCGTCTTCCATATTGCGCACCCAGCCGGTGAGGGAGCGCGCCTGTGCGAGGTTGGTGTTGGTGAAGCGGAAACCGACGCCCTGGACCTGTCCCTCCCACCGCAGGAAATAGCGCTGCGGGGCGTCTTGAGTGGCCTCGTCGCTTGCGAGCACGGTGAGCCTACGGCGCAGCTCAAGCTCGACGCCAGAGGGCTTTTGGGGTTCGCGGCTGCCGCCGGTGACGCCCGAGAAAAACTTGTCGAAAAAACCCATCGCTATGCCTGCTTGTTAGAGTCAGCGGGGAAGGCGATACCCGCCTGCTGACGCACGGCATCCATGATGCGCAGTGAGACGAGCGTGACATCGCGGTAGTGGCCAAGCTCGTGACGTCCCGCCGGGGTCTCCCAAATCTCTTCCTTGACGTTATCGATGCCGCCGATGGCGGTGATAAAGTCTGCGAGTTCGTATTCCATGGTGTTGCTCGATTTGGGCAGGTCGAGCACGCGGCCGTTGTCGCTCTGTTCGCGCGGCGCCTCGGTCGCCGAGCCGCGTACGACGTCGCCGCGATAGTCGATGCGGGCGTTGCGGGGCGTGGACAGATGGTCAATCTGGATAGTGCCACGCTCGCCTTCGATCTGCGAGGGCAGTAGGTCATTCGTAATTTTGGAGTGCGCGAGCTCGACGGAGATACGGCCACCGCCGTAGCTGGCGAGGATGGAACCGCAGCCATCGATGGGGCCATGGGTGAGCTCTTGCGTGGTGGGGTCGAGCAGAGTAGCCATGCTCGTAAGGCCGGAGGGCATGCCGAAGATCTCGACCATGGGCTCGACGGTGTAGACGCCAATATCCATGAGGGAACCCGATGCCATATTGCAGTCGAAGATATTGGTGGCGTGTCCCGCGAGAATCTCGTTGTAGCGCGAGGAATATTTGCCAAAGCGCAATGAGGCGCGGCGGATGGGGGCGATCTCACCCAGGGCGTCCTCGATGGCGTGGAAAGCGGGATCATGGAGGGGGCGCATGGCCTCGAGGGCTACGACGCCCGCCGCCTCGGCTGCGCGAAAGACCTCGAACGCCTGTGCCTCGGTGGCACAAAAAGGCTTTTCGACGATAACGTGCTTGCCGCCGGCGATACAGACGAGCGCCTGCTCGTAGTGGAGCGCATTGGGGCTGCCGATGTAGACGGCGTCGACGTCGGCAGCGGACGCAAGCTCGTCAAGCGCGGTGAAGTTACGCTCGCCACCATGCTTAGCGGTGAAGGCGGCGCCGCGATCTGCATCGCGCGAGAGCGTGCCCACGAACGCGGCTTGGTCGTTGGCGTTGACGACCTGGATAAAGTCGTCGGTAATCATGGATGTGCCGATGGTCGCTATACGCAACATGTATCCCCCTCGTGCCGTTCGGTTTACAGGATGAGTGTAGCGCGAGGGGGCAGGAAATAGCGTGCGAAAACGCCGTTACAGGTCGCTCTCGTTAAAGCCGGTGTCGATATCGAGGTTGCTGCCGTCGGCCGCCGTGGTGGCAAGCTCGTCGCAGCGCTCGTTGAGCTCGTGACCGGCGTGACCCTTAACCCAGATGAACTCAACCTTGTGCTTGCTTTTGGCGGTGAGCAGGCGCTCCCACAGATCGCGGTTCTTGACAGGCTGCTTGTTGGCAGTCTTCCAGCCGCGTTTTTTCCATCCGTCAATCCAGTGCTTGTTGAAGGCGTTGACGACGTACTGCGAATCGGAATGGACTTCGACGTCGCAGGGGCGGTTGAGTGCCTCGAGCGCCACGATAACGGCCATGAGCTCCATGCGGTTGTTGGTGGTCTTGGCGTAACCGCGCGAAAGCTCGGAGGTAAAGGTCTTGCCGGCGGGGTTGGTGTATTTGAGCACGGCGCCGTAGCCGCCGCGTCCCGGATTTGATCGGGCCGAGCCGTCGGTATAGATGATGACCTTCACGGGCTTCCTTTCATTGGGTACGTTTCGTGTGAGTGACCATTGTAGCGCCATGCCCGCCGGGGGCTAGCAATCTACGATTTCTACCCCGTCTTCTGACAGTTAGTTGGCATGGATGATGCGGTTAAGTTCGTCGAGGTATTGCTGCAAGAGGGGAGAGGGCTTGCGCTCGTCGTGCATGATATAGCCTACGTGCATCGTTGGGGCGTCTGCTAACGGGATCGATGCCATACCCCATTGCATTTCATTGGAGAGGACGCCGGTCGACAGGGTGTAACCGTTCGACGTGATGAGTAAGTTAGTAAGTGTTCCGCGGTCCGAGATTCGTATGTTGCGGTCGCAAGGGATATAGCTAAAAGGTTCCTCGGCGTAATAGAAGGAGTTTGAGGTTCCCTGCTCAAAGCTGTAGCGCGTATAGGGCGTGAGATCGGCAAGGGACAGCTGAGGGCGGCGGGCGAGCGGGTGGCGCTCGCTAACGAAGACGTGGACCGTCGCGTCGAATAGGGGATGGAAGCTTGCGCGGGCATCGGCGAAGGCCTTCTGCAGAACGCGGGCGTTAAAGTCGTCCAGATAGAGGATGCCGATATCGCTGCGAAACGCGCGGACGTCATCGATGATCTGCGATGTGGTGGTCTCGCGCATGATGAACTCGAACTTGCTGTCGCGGCAGCGCTCGACCACGTTGACAAAGGCCTCGACCGAAAAGGCGTAGTGTTGGGCCGAGATGGCAAGGCGGGCCTGAGGTGTACCGCCGTCCTCGTAGCGGGCCTCGAGCATGTCGGCCTGCTCTACGACCTGGCGCGCATAACCCAAAAGCTCGGTGCCGTCGTTGGTGAGTGCAACACCGCGGCTAGAGCGCGTAAAGATTTCGATATGAAGTCCCTGTTCCAGGCTTTTGACGGCGTTGGAGATATTGGACTGTGCGGTATAGAGGCGCTGAACTGCGGCGTTGATTGAGCCGGACTCTGCCACGGCGATCAGAAAACGAAGCTGCTGGAGGGTCATCGGCGCCCGTCCTTTCGATAGCTATCTAAAAAACCGATAACAGGTTAGCGCTTTTATGTGATTGACCGAGGGGAACAATGCTCGTACTATTCAAAACACACAAAGGCGATAGGTAATTAAGCCAACCACGGAACCGGGATGCGAAAGGAGGCCCGCATATGAATTGCTTACCAAGGCGAATGCCGGGCTCCTGTTTGCGCCCGTTGGCGTGATCAGGAGACAGCGACTTACTTCTCTTTTTTTATTTACTTTTGTTCGATCAAGGAGATCATCATGAGCCAGTTCATCAACAATCCCGAGCACACCTTTGGTTTCGATACCCTGCAGTTGCACGTTGGCCAGGAGAGCGCCGATCCTGCATCCGACTCTCGTGCCGTGCCTATCTACCAGACCACGAGCTATGTGTTCCGCAACTCCCAGCACGCCGCCGACCGCTTTGGTCTTGCCGACGCCGGTAACATCTACGGCCGTCTGACCAACTCCACCCAGGGCGTCTTCGAGGACCGTATCGCCGCACTCGAGGGTGGCGTGGCAGGTCTTGCCGTCGCCTCTGGCGCTGCTGCCATCACCTATACCCTGCAGGCTCTTGCCCAGGCCGGTGACCACGTGGTGGCTCAGAAGACCATCTACGGTGGTTCCTACAACCTGCTGGAGCATACGCTCTCCCAGTTTGGTGTCGAGACCACGTTTGTCGATGCCCATAACCTGGAAGAGGTCGAGGGTGCCATCAAGGACAACACCACGGTCATTTACCTTGAGACGCTCGGCAACCCCAACTCCGACATCCCCAACATTGACGCCATCTCCGAGGTCGCCAAGAAGCACGGTCTGCCGGTTGTCGTCGACAACACCTTCGGCACCCCGTATCTGTTCCGTCCGCTGGAGCATGGTGCCAACATCGTCGTCCACTCTGCAACCAAGTTCATCGGCGGCCACGGCACCTCGCTGGGCGGTGTGATCGTCGACGGCGGTAACTTCGATTGGAAGGCGAGCGGAAAGCACGCCCAGATCGCTGAGCCCAACCCCTCCTACCACGGTGTTTCGTTTGCCGAGGCTGCCGGTCCCGCTGCCTTCGCAACCTATGTCCGCGCTATCCTGCTGCGTGACGAGGGCGCCTGCATCAGCCCGTTCAACGCCTGGGTCCTGCTCCAGGGCACCGAGACTCTGTCGCTGCGCGTTGACCGTCATGTCGAGAACACCAAGAAGGTCGTTGAGTTCCTGGCTGGTGACAGCCACGTCGCCAAGGTGAACCACCCGAGTCTGCCTGAGCACCCCGATCACGAGCTCTATCGGAAGTACTTCCCCCGTGGCGGTGCCTCGATCTTTACCTTTGAGATTAAGGGTGGCCAGGAGGCAGCTTGGAAGTTCATCGATCATCTGCAGGTGTTCTCGCTGCTCGCCAACGTGGCCGACGTCAAGTCGCTCGTCGTGCACCCGGCTACCACCACGCACTCCCAGCTCTCTGCCGAGGAGCTCGCTGAGCAGAACATCACGCCCTCCACGATCCGTCTTTCCATCGGTACCGAGAACGCCGAGGACATCATTTGGGATCTGAAGCAGGCCTTCGCCGCGCTGGACGAGTAAGGCGACTTGTGCAAGGACCCCTTGCGACTCGATAGGTATAACTGCATAAAATGCCTGCTCAAGGCGCCTGTGCGAACAATGGTTGCACAGGCGCCTTTTTTGCATAGGAAGGGCGCTGTTACAGGGTTTTTGACATGCTTTATGCAATCGAGATGTGGAAAACTCCTGTTGAGAGGATGTGAGTTTTACGCAATTGACGTGCGCCTTTTGAGTAAAACCGCAGGTCGCGATTTGCTCGGGGTACTATGCAGCGCAATCGAATCACACGCAGCTCAAACGCAGCAAAAACGCACTACGGAGGTTTCCAGCTACATGAGGATCGATTCACGAAAACCGAAAGTCGCCGCCCTTTCCGCCGCTATGACCGTGGCACTGTTGGCGGGCGCCGGCGCAACTGATGCCCACGCCGCAACACTGTCCGATACGGTTGGATCTACGCCGTCCGAGACGACGCTGGTACAGCCCGTCGACTACCGCGGCGACGGTTATGGCTCTATGCAGGAGTGGAACGCCTCGATGGGGGCAAAGCGCGATTCCCTGGAGATGCGCGCTCAGATCATCATGAACATGTATGGCGACTATGCCACCGATGACGAGCGTGCCGTGCTTCAAGAGTGCATTGACGGCGCGGGCAGCCTTTTGACGATGGAGGAGGTCGACGCCAGGTCGGCGGAGCTCGATGAGCTGCGCACGACACTCGAGGATGCTAAGCGCGAGGCGCTCGAGGCTGCGGCCGCCGAGGCAGAAGCCGCCGAGGCCGCCCAGGCTTCGTACTACAACGCCGGCTATAGCTCGTCTTACGTTGCCGCCGCTTACTATGCGAATGGCTCGGGACTGACGCGTTCCGCCGGCGTCAATAACTATAACGGTCGTCGCGAGACCTATTACAGCAGCAACGTACTCTACCATCACCGCACGGGTGAGTGGACGCAGGATTCCGAGGGCTTCTGGCGCGATGCCGACGGCTACTACGTTGTGGCAGCGAGCGATAAGTCCCAGGGCTCCACGTTTACCGGTTCCAAGGGCGAGTGCAAGGTCTATGATTCGGGTTGCGCAGCCGGAACTACCGATTATTACACCGGTTGGTAATCTGCCATAAGCCAATAGGGCATGACGGGTGGGCGTCTTTACCGAGCCTTTGGGCAACGTAAAGGCGTCCGTTTTTTGTGCGTGCTTGAGTTAACAGAGCGCTTACCGTGGCAGTACGCCGCGCATATGGGCGCAAGGCATACTAGTTCATGAGAATTAAGGTCTTTCTCTTGGAGGAAGTGGTCTTGTGAACGCTCGAGATATCGCCGTTGCCGCCGTCGCATTGGTGCTTGGCTGCCTTGGTCCTACGGCCGCGCTCGTTGCGGGCATGCAGGGGTCATGCGGGGCTGCTCCAATCGTGGTTGGCGTGCTGATCGCGGCGGCGCTGCTGGGAAGCGCCGGCGTGGCGCTTTGCCGCGATGACGAGGGCGAGGTTCCGGAATCGCAACGCTAACTGTTGTGAGGTTGGCCGCCGGTCATAGACGAAGATGAAAGCCGCCGCAGGGGAAAGGTTCCCTTGCGGCGGCTTTGCTGCTAAGGCTGTTGAATGCGGAGCGTTGGTGCTACCAGCTTTTCTCGATATCGCGGATGCGCCGATAGAGCCACTCGTTTTGCGGCACTTGGATATCGTGTTTGGCTGCGAGGCGGCAAATGGTGCCCGCGAACTCCTCGACTTCGGTTTTGCGCCTTGCGATGCGGTCTTGCGCCATCGAGGGCATACCGGCGGGGTCGATTCCCTCGATGAGATGCGCCATCTGCGTCAGGTCTGCCTCGGTCAGCTCAACGCCCTCGGCGTTGGCGACCGCAAGCGTTTCGCGCATGGCGGAAACAAAGCAGCGACGCTGCTCGGAGCCCGGCTCCGTGGCGCTTCCGTAGGTCCCGCCGTAGGCCATGCACGTCTGGTTGATGCCATCGTTGAGCATGAGTTTGGCCCACATGCGGTGCGCAATGTCGCTCTCGACGGTATGGGCGATGCCGCAGCGTGTGTAGAGCCCGTCGATGGCGGTGACGGTTGCGGGCTCGGTGCCTGCTGCCGCGCCAAAGCGAATCTCGCCCGCATTGGTAAAGGTGAGCGCGCCGTCGAGGAACACGGCATCCATGCCCTGGCAAATACCAAGAACGGTATGCTTCCAGCCAAAGCGCTCGGCAATCTTTTGCTCGCTCGTAATGCCGTTGCACAGCGAGGCGATGAGCGTGTTGGGTCCCACGACGCGTTCCATAGTCTTGAGTGCTTGGTCGAGACCGGTGGTCTTGACTGTCAGGATGACCAGATCGGCGGGCGTCGCCTCGCTGGCACGGACGGACGTGAGATCGCAGGGCTTGCCGTTGACGGTGAGTGCGTCGTTCGCATGACGCTCAAAACGGGCATCATCCATGACGTATTCGACGGCGTCGTTGCCGAGCGCCCGTGCGATCATGCTGCCGTAGAGCAGGCCGACGCCGCCCTTGCCGATAAAGGCGACCTTGTTGATCTGCATGTGAATCATCTCCCCATGTAAAAGGCGCCCGCGTAAGGGGCGCCTGATGGATTGTATGCTGCCAGGGTGATTGGTGGGTGCGCGGGGCGGCTGTTATAAAAAAGAAACGTTTGCCTGGACGCTACGCTGCAGGGCAGACCGCAAAGACGCGGGCGGGGTATCCGACGCCATCGCGGACCTTGGGGAAGGCGCAGAAGATGACGGCACCCGTGGCGGGAAGCTCGTCCAGATGGTCCATGACCTCGATCTGATAGCGGTCGACCGAGAGGATGTATTGCTCGCCGGGGTAGGGGTAGGCGTCCTCGCGCGTGGTCATGCCCGGCTCCTTTCATCGGGCTTTTTGCTGATGTTAAAGCGGTGCCGTGACGGCTCGATTTCTGCTGCGTTACGATACGTTCTCAATTGCGATTCCACGATGTTTCGGCTGCGTGACCATTGTGTTTCGCCTTGCCGAGCGCTGATGGCGAAGGGAGGGTCCGTGCAATACCGCGTTGACCCCAAAAGTGGTAACCGAATATCTGCTCTGGGCCTGGGCTGTATGAGGTTTCCCGGTGCGCCGGGACACCCCGATGCGAAGATAGCCGATGCCATCATTTCCCGTGCGGTGGAGCAGGGGATTAATTATCTGGACACCGCGTATCTCTATCCCGGTAACGAGGCGTGCGTGGGCGCATCGCTTGAGCGATTGGGGCTGCGTGACCGGGTGTTGCTGGCGACCAAGTTGCCGCATGCTTCGTGCAAGTGTGCGGAGGATTTCGACCGGTTCTTCGACGAGCAATTGCGCCGCCTGCGGACCGACCATATCGACTATTACCTCATGCACAACATTACCTCGCCCGCCCAGTGGGAACGTGTGGTGGCGTTGGGCATCGAGGACTGGATTGCGCGCCAAAAGGCGGCGGGGCGCATTCGCCAGATTGGTTTTTCGTACCACGGCAGCGCGGTGGATTTCCTGACGATGCTTGACGCATATGACTGGGATTTTTGCCAGATACAGTACAACTATGCCGGCGAGCGTTACCAAGCGGGAACGGCAGGACTCATGGCGGCTGCGGAGCGCGGGCTCGCGGTGTTTGTGATGGAGCCGCTGCTGGGCGGGCGTTTAGCGGGCAAGCTGCCGCCACGGGCCCGCGCTGTGCTCGATAGTGCCCGTGACCCGCATTTGCGCACTCCTGCCGCCTGGGGTCTTTCGTGGGTGTGGAATCATCCCCAGGTGACCATGTTGCTTTCTGGTATGACCGATACCGCGCAGGTGGATGAGAACGCGGCGTTGGCCGATCGGGCCCTGCCGGATTCGATGACAGTTACTCAGCTCGATGCCATCGCACGCGTGCTGAGGGAGTTTGAAAAATCGAACCGTGTGCCCTGCACGGGATGCGGCTACTGCATGCCGTGTCCTAAAGGCATCAATATCCCTGGGTGTTTTGCCGCCTACAACGCGAGCTATGCGCACAGCTGGTTTACGGGTCTATCGCAGTACTTTACGGCGAGCGCGGTGCGCACGGGCGAGCCCAAGTTGGTGAGCAATTGCGTCAAGTGCGGCAAATGCGCGCGGCACTGTCCGCAGCACATCGATATTCCCGAGCGTCTCGACGATGTGCGCCGACGTTTCCAGCCTGGCCCCGTGACGACGGTGCTTAAGGCCTTCGGCAAAACGCGCTCCTCATGACCCTTTTATAACTTGCGGTGGAATAGTTCCTGTTTGCGGCAGAATAGGGGCCAAGCAGGAACTATTCCACTGCAACTGAAGGGGGCTGTCGTGGGCCATCGGGATTCATGTGATGATTTACGTGGGGTTCGTTGGGGCGTTTTGGGCGCTGGGCGCATTTCGCATCGATTTGCATCGTCGCTCAAGGAGGTAGACGGGGCACGGCTTGTGGCTGCCGCCGGTCGTACTCCTTCGCATGTTGAGGAGTTTTGCAGGGCGTTTTCGATTGATGCCGCGCACAGTTATGCCACCGCTGACGATAGCGGCGATGCGGCTTATGATGCGCTGATTGCCGACCCCGATGTCGACGCAATTTACTTGGCTCTTCCACATGGCATGCATGCGCATTGGGTCTGTCGGGCACTGCGCGCGGGAAAGGCCGTGCTGTGCGAAAAGCCGGCCGTTTTGAATGAAGAAGAGGCCCATGCGATCGCCTCCGTTTCCCGTGAGTGCGGTGTGCCGTTTATGGAGGCGATGAAAAATCGGTTTTGCCCGATGCGCACTCGCGTGAAGGACTTGCTTGCGTCGGGCGAGCTCGGCCGTATCGTCTCGATTGAAAGCGTGCAAAAACTCGATTATGGTGAGCCCCCTTCGAGTTATCTGCTCGACCCGTTGCAGGGTGGCTGTCTATATGACATGGGCTGCTATGCGGTCGGGTGGTTTGAGGATTTGCTTGCGGGTGCGTGCGATGTTTCGTCTCGTGAAGTTCGCTGGCGTGACGTATCGGGCGGCCGCGTCGATTGGGCCGACGAGGTCCATATGAGCGTCGGCGGTATACCCATTCATATGGTGTGTGACGGCAAAGCAGCATATGAAAGCCGCTTAACGATTGTCTGCGAGCTGGGCTCGTTGGAAATCGAACGCCTCCATCGCCCCGAGCTCGCCCATGTGAAGTACTCCGACGGACGAATGCTCGAAATAAATGCCCCGTTTGAGGTCGATGATTTCTATGGCGAAATCCAGCATGCGACCCAGCTCATCCGGGCGGGGAAACTCGAGAGTCCCGTCATGCCCCTTGCCGCCACACAGCGCTGCGCGCGTATTATCGATGCAATCCGTCTAGCCCTCTAGGACTTGGCGCTGACGCATGGGGGATTATGACGCTGGCGCCCGTAGCCGTAGTGCTTGACGGCCCGCATCTCTGATGCCCCTTTTATAAGTTGCGGTGGAATAGTTCCTGTTTGCGGCAGAATAGGGGCCAAACAGGAACTATTTCACCGCAACTGATGAGGGGGAGCTGGGGATGCTGACGATCGGGTGTCACCTATCCACGACGAAGGGCTATCGGGCAATGGGGGAGACGGCGCTGTCTATTGGCGCCAATACCTTTGCATTCTTTACGCGCAACCCGCGCGGCGGCAAGGCGAAAGACCTTGACATGGATGACGTGGCGGTCCTGCGCGAGCTTATGGAGCAAAACGACTTTGGCCCGCTCGTGGCTCATGCCCCGTATACCTATAACCCCTGCTCGGCCAAAGAGCGGGCGCGCGAGTTTGCGCTGGAGGCCATGGCAGAGGACCTGCGGCGCATGGAAGCGCTGCCCGGCAACTACTACAACTTCCATCCCGGTGCGCATGTGGGACAGGGCTCCGACGCCGGCATTCAGATGATCGTCGACACCCTGTGCCAGGTGATGTTTGAGGGCCAGCAGACGACGGTGCTGCTCGAGACCATGGCCGGCAAGGGCACCGAGGTGGGCCGCAGCTTTGAGGAGCTGGCGCTCATCATCGAGGGCGTTGCCGACAGGCGCCCCGAGCTGTCGGCCAAATTGGGCGTTTGCCTAGACACCTGCCATGTGAATGATGCCGGCTATGACATCGTACGCGATCTTGACGGCGTGCTTGACGAGTTCGATCGTGTGGTGGGTATCGAGCGCCTGCGCGCCGTGCACATCAATGACTCCAAGAATCCCTGCGGCGCCCATAAGGACCGCCACGAGTGCATCGGCAAGGGCTACCTGGGTAGTGAAGAGTTTGGCGGTGGTATGCAGGTTATGCAGAATATTGTATCGAATGGCCGCTTGCGCTCATTGCCATTCATTTTGGAGACACCGAACGAACTTGCAGGTTATGCGGCTGAAATCAAACTGTTAAGGTCATTGCAGCAGTAATGACTGTCATAAAGTGGAGTGCTCCATTCACGTTATGGGTTTGTTTCAATCGGTTTTCTGATTGCAGATTCTTCCAAGCGGGTGCATAATAGCCATCAGTTTTTGCAGGCCCCTGAATCACGTGGGGTCATTGGAAGGAGACTGATTATGAAGCTGAAGAAGCTTGGCGCATTTGCCGCCACGGGTGCTATGGCGCTCGCCCTTGCTCTGACGGGCTGCGGTTCGTCCAACGCCACCTCTGGTTCTGATGCCGGTTCCAGCAGCTCTGACGACGCTAAGGTCGAGAAGGTCGACGGCTCCAAGGAGTACGCGCTCGTCAAGGACGGCACGCTGACCGTCGGCACCTCTGCCGAGTACGCGCCGTTTGAGTATAAGGATGACAACGGCGACTACCAGGGCTTTGACCTTGAGCTCATCAAGGCTATCGGTGACAAGCTGGGTCTGGATGTCGAGTACGTCAACAACGACTTCGACACGCTGGTTCCGGGTGTTGCTTCGGGCGCCAAGTATGACGTTTCCATCGCGGCTATCACCGACACGCCCGAGCGTGAGAAGGAAGTCACTTTCTCCGATTCCTACTACATGGACGATCAGGCTATCGTGACCAAGGTCGATAACACCGACATCACTGCCGATAACTACAGCGAGAAGCTCAACAACGCCGACGCTACCATCATTGTCCAGTCTGGCTCGACCGCCGAGGCCTTTGCCCAGGAGAACTTCCCCAAGGCCAAGATCGTCCCCTACAAGGACGCCACCGAGTGCTTCAGCGCCCTGCAGTCCGATAAGGGTGACGCCGTGGTGACCAACCGCTCCGTCGCCAGCCAGCTGACCGCCGAACAGTTCAACACCTGCCAGACCATCAAGCAGATCAGCACCGGCGAGGAGTACGCCATCGCCATCAACCAGGGCAACACCAAGCTCAAGGACGACGTCAACCAGGCCATCAAGGACCTGACCGATGACGGTACCGTTGACGCCCTCATGGCTAAGTACAATATCAAGTAAAATAACTACTTGATTGCGCGCGGGCCCTTTCCGTTTTGGCGGAAAGGGCCTTTGCGCTTCTCTTGACGGAGAGCGTTTCCGTCTCGTTTTGCCGGCAACTTCTACGATAGGAGCCACCTTGTCTCGACTGAACAAAGGGGCCGCGGAGCAGCGTTTTCCACTGTCCGCCTTGCTCCAAAAGCTAGCCTGCGTCATGGCCGTGGCGCTCGCGCTGGTGTGCGCGGGGGCATATGCGCCCACGACCGCTCAGGCGCTTGAGACCGCAAAGATTACCGCCCGACCCAACACCGGTTCGGGCAGCGATGTGGTCGGCGGCACCGAGACGCGCATTACCTGGGAAGTTCAGGCCGATGCCGACGAGGAACTGAGCGGTCTTTCTTTGACGTTTGTCGACGGCACGACGTTTGGTACCGATGACACGCGATTGACGATGCTCTCGGGCGAGGACCTCATGGATCGTACGCCCATGAAGCCCACGTGCAAGGCTGACGGCCAGACGCTCAAGATTGACTTTGGCGAGACGGCGCCTGCCGGCGGCTTTTTCCGTGTCGAGGTTTACGGCGTGACCTTCCCCGTCGAGGGCGGCGATGAGGCCTTTAGCGGCACCTATACGCTCGCCGACGGGTCGACCAAGAAGATCTCCAAGATTCCGTCGGTGGAGATCAAGGGAGTGACGGCCTTCGATAACTTCCTGGCTGACCTTAAAGAGCAGCCGTGGGTCGAGGCGTGGAACTCCAATATGTTCCTGCGCCTGTTCCTGAACCCGGTCATTTTGGTCCAGAGCCTGCCGATCGTCTTCAAGGGCTTCCTTATGTCGCTCTCGATCGTGCTCGTGGCATTTCCGTTGGCCATTCCCTTTGGCTTTGCGCTGTCGCTCATGCGCATTTCCAAGTCGCGCATCCTTCGCTGCCTTGCCGGCATCTATGTGAATATCATCCGCGGCACGCCGGCGTTCTTGCAGATCTACATTGCGTTCTTTGGCTTGCCGCTGGCCGGTGTCAAAGTGGACGACTATGTGCTGGGTGTTATCGTCATGGCCATGAACTCGTCTGCGTACCTGTGCGAGATCTTCCGTGCCGGTATTCAGTCGATCCCCAAGGGTCAAAACGAGGCTGCTCGCTCGCTGGGCATGAATGCCTTCCAGACGCTGCTCTATGTCATGATTCCGCAGACGTTCCGCAATGTCCTGCCTACGCTGACCAGCGAGTTCATCCTGCTCTACAAGGACACGTCGCTGCTTGCCGCCGTGGGTGTCGTCGAGATCGTCATGAACGCCCGCACCATCGTGGCCACGACGGGCTCCATCACGCCGTATGTGGTTGCCGCTCTGTTCTATCTGGTCATTACCCTGCCGCTTGCGCGCTTGGTGAGCGGTCTTGAGGCGAGGCTTTTGGGCACGGCCGAGACCAAGAAGAAGCGTCCCACCAAGAGCGCCGGACAGGTTGTCGCGACGCCCGCCGATCATATCGCCGGTCTGTAAGGAGGTCCTGTCATGAGTGAAACGAATTCCAACGAGGTCGTTGTCAGCATCAAGAACCTCCAAAAGGCTTTTGGCGATAACGTGGTCCTGCGTGATATCGATCTGGACGTGCACAAAGGTGAGGTCGTTGTGGTCCTGGGCCCCTCGGGCTCGGGCAAGTCGACGATGCTTCGCTGCATCAATCGCCTGGAGCATCCCACGAGCGGCTCGATTGTCGTTGAGGGCGTGGATGTGTGTGCCAAGGGCGTCGACCTCAATAAGGTACGTACGCACTTGGGCATGGTGTTTCAGCAGTTCAACCTGTTCCCGCACCTGTCGGTTAAAAAGAACGTCATGCTTGCGCAGCAAAAGGTGCTCAAGCGCAGTAAGGAAGAGGCCGAGAAGATCGCCATCGAGGAGCTGACCAAGGTCGGCCTGGCCGAGCGCATCGATTTTATGCCGAGTCAGCTTTCGGGCGGCCAGCAGCAGCGCGTGGCCATCGCCCGCGCCCTGTCGATGAACCCGCACGTGATGCTCTTTGACGAGGCCACGTCGGCGCTCGACCCCGAGCTCGTCCGCGATGTATTGGGCGTCATGCGCGACCTGGCACGTGACGGTATGACCATGATCGTGGTGACCCACGAGATGGGCTTTGCTCGCGACGTCGCCGATCGCGTCGTCTTTATGGACGGCGGCGTTATCGTGGAAGAGGGCACGCCGAGCGAGGTCTTCGACCACCCCAAGAGCGAGCGCACCAAGGCGTTCTTGGGCAATATCTCGTAGCCGGTTGATGTAACTGCCGTTGCAAAAGAGCGGGGCTGGACTTGAATCCAGCCCCGCTCTTTTGTAGGGATGGGGATGCGCTTTGATGCAGGCTCTCTTGGAGGCCCTGGGTTCGTTACGCGAGCTCGGCTCCGAGGGCCTTGCAAGCGGTCTCGCCCTCGTCGTCGGGCGCGTCGTAGCAGATGGTGGAGTCCACGACGTTGACGCCCGCCTCGTCGGCGTCCGCCTTCCAGTTGTCCATCCATTCGCCCTCGGCCCACGAATAAGAGCCAAAGAGGACGACCTTCTTGTCGCCGAGGGTCTCCTTGACCTCATCCCACATGGGCTGGAACTCATCGTATTCAAGCTCCTCGGAACCCATGGCGGGGCAGCCGAAGGCGAAGGCATCATATTCGGCGACCTTGTCGGCAGAGAAGTCGGCGCAGGAGATGACCTCTGCCTCGGCGCCGGCACCGGTTGCGCCCTCGGCAACGAAGTTTGCCATGGCCTCGGTGTTGCCTGTACCGCTCCAGTAGACGACTGCGATCTTGCTCATATGTCTTCCTTTCGGTTGTGCGGCGTGCGGCCGCGTTTTGTATGCTCTATCGGGTTGCCTGGACAAGTTGTCCCAGAGTGCAGCCCTGTTGATAGATGTAGGTAAGGTATTGCGTGCATGCGCGATAGGAATCGAAGGTCGTGAGCGCCTGCTCAACGTTTGTGTATACCTTCCATGCGCCAAAGACCTTATAGTTTTCGCCGTGCTGGACGATAAACTGATGGACATCTTCGTAGGGATAGCCCAAAAAATAGCCAATTTCGTGGGGGAACTCGCACATGCACCCCGTATCGCAGTGCCTATTTCGCGCGAGCGCGCAGACGCTGCCGTCATAGGCGCTCTCTGCGGCATTGCTGCTTGCCAGCGTGATGCGCGCGGCGAGATGCACCAGGGACGCGGGCAGGTTGTGGACATCGTAACCTTCGGCGGCAAGCGCCGTCGTGGCGCGGGGGTCGGAGAGGTATCGCATGAGGTCTGCAGGGCGGTACACATAGATGAGCGCTCCGCAGGGGCGCCAGACCAAAACGCTCATATGGATCCCGAGTGGCTGGAGCTCGCGGTTGCATTGGGCTATGACGGCGAGCAGGCGAGAGCGTCGCTCTTCGATATGGGCGGCGCTGGGTTTTCCGTTTTGGTTGGCGTAACGCCGGGATAGGTAAAGAGCGAAGCCGGCTTGATACCTGCGAGCGTAGGGGAGCAGTTGCGCACGACAGCCGTTTGGTATGTTGGGATGTCAATGGTTCGAGTCACGATGCCCCTTTCGGGTCCTCAGTTGTTAGCCTAGGAAAACTTATACACGAAAGTAAGCCATGGTCAACAAAAAAGTTTGAAGAGGGAAACTAATTGACCGAACAGACATGATTTTGGGTTAAGATGGGGACACCCCATGGGGGTATCTAGATAGGGCTACTTGAAAGGGGAACGCATGAGTGACTTGCTCAGCCCTGCGAATTTCATCGTGCTGGCCGTCATTGCCGTCGGCATGTTTTTTGGACTGCGTCGCATTGCCGCTTCGACACACGGGAAGAGTTGTTGCAGCGATGGTGCGAGCGGCAAGAAGGCCAAAAAGGTTGTTGTGGTGGATACCGATGCGTCACACTATCCCTATAGCGATGAGCTGCTCATCGGCGGCATGAGCTGTGACGGCTGCGCTCAGAACGTGGCCAATGCCCTCAATGCACTGGATGGCGTGTGGGCAACGGTGACGTATGCGGACCACACGGCACGCGTGCGCTCTAAGCAGCCGGTGGATCGTGATGTCCTCGAGACGGCCGTGAAAGACGCGGGCTACTACGTCATGACGCTGTAAGCGTCGCTCTGGATGCGCTTCCTTGGCTAGGCTCGTCCGCGCAGTTCGATGTCTTGGATGTCGTCGAAGTCGATGGCGATGTCTCGGAGCTTGAGGAGCTTGAAGGCGGGGAGCGCCTCGTCGAGGATGCCGGTGCGGCTGCGATAGCCGTATGTATCGTAATAGGTGACACGAACCAAGTCGCCACGTTTGAGACCCTCGAGTTTTTTAGAAAGCACGAGGGCTTTTTCTTCCGTGAGCTCACGTTTTGGCTCGACGGTGATTTCCTGCTTGCGCACGAGTTCGTAGTATCCCGTGAGGGCGGCAAAGGGCATAAACTGTGCGGCGCGGTTGGCGCGCACGGCACCGTTGGCAGTGAGGTTGGGGTCGGCGGCGCGGCGTCTGCCCTCGGGGTCCGCCAGGCGCTCGAAGGCGGTCGGCGGGCGCACGGGCTGTTGTTTGGGTTTAGGCACGGTGTCCTCCAACTTGTTCGTTGCGTTCGCGCGCGGTGGCGCCGGCGGTAAAGCTTAATCCCTTGACGAGCGCGTTCTTGCCGTACTTGCCTTTCACGGCCAGGACGGCGCGCGCCAGGTCGCGCTCGCGCTCATCGGCCTCGATATCGCTGAACAGATCGATGGTGGCAAATTCCTCGGGCATGAGGTTGCCAAATCCCAGGTTGATGCGCTTGACCGGTCGTTTGGGATCGACAGTCTGCGCCCAGAGCTCATCGAAATAGCCCATGATCTTCTTAAACGAATTGGTACGCTCGCTCAGCTTTCGCGAGACGTTAGAGTGCGCAAAGAGTGCGGCATAGCCACCGCGCGGTTTGCCGCCATGCTCTCCCACAAAGATGCCATCGATTGCCTGCGCTTCGCGCACCAGGCGACGCCGTTCGTCATCGCGCTGGACGGGCTTGGGCGCACGGGGCGCGAGCTCGGGGCCGGCGGTTGCGGTGGGTTCGATACTCGATGTGCTCGAGCGCAGGTGCCCGCATCCGTCCACATACTGCGCTGTACCGCTGGCGTCGAGGCGGCGTATGTCGGCGCGTTCGCTCGCATAGCCCACAAAGAGCGAGATGCTGTCGCAGACCACGTGCTTATCGACCAAGTCTAAAACGGCGTTGTCGACCATCTCGCGCAAGACGGTATAGGCCTGTTCGTAGGCATAACCCTTCGAGAGCACCTGTCCTGTGGTGGTCGAAGTTGCTTGCGGGCGATAGGCTTGGATATCGGCGATGGTTGTCGGCTCGCGCCCGAAGGCATGGTCGATGAGATATTCGGCATTGACGCCGAGCTCGTCGTAAAGCAGGTTTTCGTCGAGCGCCGCGACGCCCATCAGATCGTAGACGCCGTATTTCTCGAGGCGGGCTGCCACGCCGGGACCGATGCCCCAGATATCGGTGATGGGACGATGGGGCCAGATCTCCTTGCGAAAGGTCTCGTCGTCGAGTATGCCGATGCGGCTGGGTACGTGCTTGGCGGTAATGTCGAGCGCTACCTTGGCCTGGAATAGGTTGGGGCCGATGCCGACCGTCGCCGTGATGCCGGTGCGCGCGAGGACCTCGTCGCGCAGCGTGCAGGCGAACCCTTCCGCATCTGTGTGATAGAGGTCCAGATAGGGCGTCACGTCGATAAAGCATTCATCGATTGAATAGACGTGAATGTCTTGCGGACTTACGTATTCCAGATAGATGCCGTAGATTTGCGCCGACACCTCCATATAGTGCTGCATGCGCGGTACGGCCGTGATGTAGTCGATGCCATCGGGAATCTCGAATAGGCGGCAGCGATTGTGAATCCCTAAGTCCTTCATGGCCTGCGTGATGGCGAGGCAGATGGTCGTGCGCCCGCGCGATTCGTCGGCAACGACCAGGTTGGTGGTGAGCGGATCGAGCCCGCGGTCCACGCACTCGACGCTGGCATAAAACGTCTTGAGGTCGATGCAGATATAGGTGTGCTGCTCGTGCGTCATCCGTGTCCCTTCATCAAACACATGTTCTTATCGAATACCTGTTCGATAATACCCGCTCGTCCGGACGTCGTCAAAACCTGTCAAAAAGGGACTGGTTTGTTTTGGTAGGTATGGTCGTGCGGTTGGATCGGGTTTTAACGCAGCTCTAAAGAGTGCGAAACAGCTCGGAAAACCTCGCTTCGTAGCATGAGCCTAACGATTGATACCGCCTATACGCACGGAAGGGTTGTGGAAAAGATGGTCAATTATGGGTTTGGTATGCCGACGCGCCTTGTTGCGGATGGAGACGTGGCTCGCTGGTGCGGACGATTGGTCGCTCACTACGGTGGCACCAAGGCGCTGGTCGTGTTGGGCGGTGACAAACATACGCACGATGAGCTCGTCTCGGCGGCGCTCGGCTCGCTTGATCGAGCTCTGCTCGAACGCGTGCTTTTTCGCTGCGGCTTGGTCGGGGGCGATGGGGGAGACGATTTGGTCGATGAGGCCGTAGCCCTGGCGACCGACGAAGGCGTGGACTTTGTCCTGGCGATTGGCGATGCCGATACTGCCGGCTTTGCGCGCGAGCTCGCGCGTCGCATGGCGGCGCTCGATGCCGGCGAAGACGGTTTTGTCCCTTATGGGTGCATTGTCTCGGAGGGCAAGGTGCCTGCTGTCGTGGGCACCGGTGAGGTTCCCGTTTTTGCCATTATCGCGCCCGAACTTCTGAAGGGCATCGGGTCTCCTCTGCGTGAGTTGCTCGGTAGCGTCTGCGCCGCGGCCTAATATGTGCCATAAAGGGACGGATTATTTTTGGTAGGTAAAGCGTTTGACCTGCCAAAATAAACCTGTCCCTTTTTGGTCGGTCGCCGTTTGGGGGCGGATTGGCAACGCTCGCTGATTACGGTCTTGACCTGCGCTAGAATAGGGGCATCTGATTATCCGGGCGCATGGAGGTATGCGCCCGTATGTTGAGGAGGACTTTATGGCAACTGTTGCCGCACCTATCGACGCTACGTCGACCGCCGCTTGGAAGGCGCTCGAGGCCCATCAGGAGAAGCTCGAGGCCGAGGGTATCGACCTTAAGGCATGGTTCGCTGCCGATGCGGAGCGCGTGAACAAGCTGAGCTTTGACGCCGGTGACCTGCACTTCGACCTGTCCAAGAACCTGGTGACCGATGAGACCGTCAAGCTGCTGTGCGATCTTGCCCGCGAGGTGAAGCTCGAGGAGCGCCGCGACGCCATGTTCTCCGGCGAGCACATCAACACCACCGAGGACCGCGCCGTCCTGCACACCGCGCTTCGCCGCCCGGCAAGCGAGAAGGGCCAGCTCATCGTTGACGGCCAGGATGTCGTCGCCGACGTGCACGAGGTCCTCGACCGCATGTATGCCTTCGCCGAGCGCGTGCGCTCCGGTGAGTGGAAGGGCGTAACCGGTAAGAAGATCGAGCACCTGGTGTCCATCGGCATCGGCGGCTCCGATCTGGGCCCGGTTATGGCCTACGAGGCCCTGCGTCCCTACGCCGACGCCGGCATCGACTGCCGCTACATCTCCAACATCGACCCCAACGACCAGGCCGAGAAGCTCAAGGGCCTGGATCCCGAGACCACGCTCGTAATCATCGTCTCCAAGACCTTCACCACGCTCGAGACCCTTACCAACGCCCGCGAGGTCAAGACCTGGATGCTCGAGCAGCTCAAGGCCCAGGGCGCCATCGATGGCTCCGATGAGCAGAACGCCGAGGCCGTGGCAAAGCACTTCGTCGCCGTTTCCACCGCACTCGAGAAGGTTGAGGCCTTCGGTATCGACCCCGCCAACGCCTTTGGCTTCTGGAACTGGGTCGGCGGCCGCTACTCCGTCGACTCCGCCGTGGGTCTGTCGCTGATCGTGGTGCTCGGCCCCGAGCGCTTCCAGCAGTTCCTCGAGGGCTTCCACGCCATCGACGAGTACTTCTGCAATACCCCGCTCGAGAACAACGCCGTCGCGCTGATGGGCCTGCTCAACGTCTGGTACGTCAACTTCTTCGGTTCCAAGAGCCACGCCGTGCTGCCGTATTGCCAGTACCTGCACCGTTTCCCGGCCTACCTGCAGCAGCTCACCATGGAGTCCAACGGCAAGCACGTCCGCTGGGACGGTAGCGCTGTGACCTCCGACACCGGTGAGATCTTCTGGGGCGAGCCCGGCACCAACGGTCAGCACGCCTTCTACCAGCTGCTGCACCAGGGTACCGTGGTGGTCCCGGCCGATTTCATTGCCTTCGCCAATACCGCCAACCCTGCGACCGACAGCGGCCAGGACGTGCACGAGCTGTTCCTGGGCAACTTCCTGGCCCAGACCAAGGCGCTCGCCTTTGGTAAGACGGCCGATGAGGTGCGCGCCGAGGGCACGCCCGAGCAGATCGTCCCGGCCCGCTGCTTTGAGGGCAACCGTCCGACGACCTCGATCTTTGGCGACACGTTGACCCCGTTCGCACTCGGCGAGCTCATCGCCCTGTACGAGCACATCACGTTTGTCGAGGGCACGGTCTGGGGCATCGACTCCTACGACCAATGGGGCGTCGAGCTGGGCAAGCAGCTTGCCAAGCAGATCACCCCGGCTTTCCACGACGACGCCGCCAAGGCCGAGCAGGACGCTTCGACCCAGGCGCTCATCGAGTTCTACCGCGCTCACCGCAAGTAGTCGCTGCTGTTAACGCATCGCGCCTTATAGCCAGGGGCCCGTATCCTATCGGATGCGGGCCCCTTTGCTTTGCCGTGGCCCCGGGGCGCACGGCCTTTAAGGATCTTCGCCGGAGCGTCGCGTGCTGCGAGGGCCCTGCGCCTAGATCTCGGCCTCCGCATGGCCTCGCTGCGCCTCGGGCAGCTCCCCGTAGAGCGGATGGTCTTCGAGCCTAAAGCGCTCGACCTGTTCGGGAGTGTGGCCGCGCACAAAGAGCCACGAGCGATCGACCGGCGTCGCCATGAGCGTGCTGGGCAGTGCGTCGGCGCGGTCGGAAAACACCCGGGCGCTCTCGGGATCCTGGAACGCCAGCACCAGATGCGTGTCGCAGTTGCCCATGATGGAGCGTGCGCGTGCCTCGCCATAGAGCGCATCGAGCTGATTGGTCGACTGCAATAGCAGCGTTGCCCAGATGTTGCGGCTTCGGATAATCGAGAGCACGTTGTCGATCTGGGGGATCTGCAGATTTGCGAAGTCATCGAGCATAAAGCGCACGGGCACGGGCAGGCTGCCGTCGGGCTGCCTATCGGCTTCGCGAATGAGGCCCATAAACGCCTGCGCAATAAAGAGGCCGGTCAGCGGATCGAGATTGCGGTCAATATCGCTTACGGTTACAAACAGGGCGCAGGGGGTGTGTCCCATGGAATCGAAGTCCACCTGATGGCACTCACGATAGAGCTGTGCCGCACCGTCGAATCCCAGACACATGACCTTTTCGGCAAGGATGCCGACGATGCTCGCGTGCATGCGCTCGGCATTTTGCGTAATGGCGTAGCGCCGCCATAGCGAGAGGGCATAGCTTTGGGGGTCGGTCGTGATCAGGTCGTCAAACAATCGGGCCGTGGCACCGTCCTGCAGGTGCTCGATCAGCTTGATGACCGAGCTGATCGTCTGCTCGTCGGCGGGTAGCTGCTCGGTGACGTAGGCGATAAGACACGACAGCAGGTTTGCCGCCGCATGATCCCAAAAAGGCTGGTTGTTGTCCTCGATGGGGCAGATGGCCTTTGCCACCGAGAGGATGTCCTGCTGGTTGGGCCTGCCGTCCGCCTTGCGGCGAATGTGCCTCAGGGGGTTGTAGCCGCAGCGCTCGATGCCGGGCGCAAGGGCCGGGACGGTGTTGAGGTCGGCGAAGTTGAGACATTGCACGCGGTAGCCATGGGCTGCCAGCACGGGTCCCACTTCGCGACAGAGCGTGCCTTTGGTGTCGAGCACGATGTAGCTTGCGTTCATTTGCAGCAGGTTGGGCTTGAGGACGTTTCGGGTCTTGCCGGCTCCCGAGGGGCCGATCACAAGTGCGTTGTTGTTGAGTCCCGTTTGGCGGGTGTCGCAGGAAAGCGTTCGATCCTTGGCGAGGATGGTGGACGATGCGGACTCAGATGCGGCGAGGCGGCTGGCGAGGTTAGACATGGGCGACCTCCTTGGTGGTCGAGAGGATTTCGTGGGCAAAGCCGAGCTCGACGGCGCGCTCGGCCGAAAGGTAGGTGTCTTTTGCAGTGAGGGACTGGATGCGCTTAGGCGTGAGGCCGCTGCGGTCCGAGAGGATTTGCGTGAGGGTCTTGCGGGTCTGCATGAGACGCCGGCTGGTTTCCTGCAGCGCAAGTGCCGAGCCGCCTGCCCCCTGGGGGATCAGCGGGTCGTGAATCATGAGCTCTGCATGGGGCGCCATACGGCGATCGTCGCCGCCCATAAAGATCACGGCGCCCATGGACGCGGCGAATTCCAGGCAGACGGTGCGGATGGGGCACGATGCGAGGCGCATGGCGTCATAGATCGCAAGACCCGATCGCACGCTTCCGCCGGCGCTGGCGACAAATATGGTGATGGGGCGGCTGGGGTCGGTGGCATCGAGCAGGCGGATCTGCTGGCATAGGTCGTGGGCCATCGGGGTTTCGATGTTTCCCATGACGGAGAGCTCGCGACGGGCGAGCATCTCATCGTAAATGCTGGTGAGCGTGATGCCTCGGGCGGATTCACGCATGGTGAGGGGGCTGATGATGGGGGAATGATTGGTGTCCATGAGGACTCCTTTCTGTTGGTTGTGTTGTGGAATAGGATTGTTGCCCGCGGAGGGGCTGGCGGGCTACAGGGTTCGTCCGAGCCTGAGATCGAGCTCGGTTGTGGGGCAGGCTGCCTGTTCGTGCGGCTCGCAAGCGCCAAGGGCTCCAAAGCGATAGAGCGTTGCGGCGGGCGTGGTGTAGGCGAGCCGCAGCTGATGCTCGACAGGGGCACATCCGTCATTTTTGTAATGAGCCGCGTAGTACTGCGCGATGCTGGCGTTCATCTCGCTGCCATTGCGATGGCGCTCAAACTGGCGTCTGCAGGTCTCGATGATCTTTGCTACCGACTTGGGTGCCGTCGCGGGAACAAGGGCGAGATAGCCCTCAAATAGCTCGTTGATGCTCAGGAGGCACAGCAGGTCGATCAGCGTCCTTATGGCTGCTCCCTCGGCAGAAAAATGCGCGGTCATGCGGTTATATCGGTTGCGGTCGACGATGGCCGCATGGGGTCTTGGAGTTTTCTGCCCTGTGGTCCCGGGCTTTTGCCGCGCCTGTGTATTGAGCTCGACGTTGCAGCGCTTGAGGCCGTCCAACGGAAGGAACAGTGCGGTGCGCAGGGTGTTCCGCTTGCTTTCGAGTTCATGACGCTCGTCGGGTTCCCATTCGAGCTTGAGTTTCGTGTCGAGCGCCGTAAGCATATGGGCTAGGCAGCCTACGGTAAGAACGTACGAATCGTTGTCGCGTTTTGGGGCATAGGGGTCTGTCAGCTTGCGAATGTCGGGGTCGCCCATGATCTTTGTGCAGCGCTTCAGCAGTTGAGGGTGGTCGGCCAAGATCGTCGCGAGCGGTAGCGACGCGTAGTTCTTGATGGTCGCGGCGGCAAAGGCGGCGTCATATTCGTTTGCATATGCTCGCTCAATGCGGGCATCCAGAATGCTTTTCTTATCGCCGTCTTCAGCGTGGTGGTTTGTCATAGCTTCTCCAATCGGTTGATGTTCGTGCTGTTTGTTGATGTGTTGGTTGTCGTGAGTGATGTGCTTGCCGTGGGTGATGTGCTGACGTTGGGGTGCTATGCGGTTTTCAATGAGCCCGTGAGGCAGTTGCTGCAGGGGCGGGATGGAACGGCCCATGCAAGGCGGAAGGCATCGTGCTCAAAATCGAGACAGCAATGCCCTGGGTGCCTCACATGTGGCAGTTACCTCATTAAGTTGTCATTGCGTTTGGGGTTGTACTTTGCCGATCTTCCTTCTCTTACACGCTAAAAACTGAAATTTCATATGCTCGATCTACTTAAAACCGCAACGGCGGTCTTTTATCAACTTATATGTCGGAACGCGTCTTTGCAAGTACTTTTTTGCGTTTGTTTCAAATGGGGTGGTTTTGCAACCGTCACGCGCCACGCTATGCGAACGTGCCCCTTTTCTGTTGTCGGTCGGATACGATGAGTCGCGTGACGTCGTCAGAGGTCGAATTCGACCGCTAACGACGTTGTGCGGCTCATCATTTCTGGTCGCAAACAGTAAAGGGGCATGAGGGTGTATTGAGGGGGGATGTCTTGCTGTCGGCATCCGCGTGCGGTGCCATTCGCTGTCTGTAAATATACGTTTACAGCTAATTTCATACCACTTGTCGGAATGCGGACGCTGTCCTTGTATGTCGGGCGTACATTGAACGTGGTTTTTCGCGTGAAACCACGAATCGGTTGTCAGTCCTGAACAAGGAGGCCCAGCATGACACTTGCCAAACCCATCAATAAATACATCGACTATATCGATGCCCCCGAGGACACGTTTGAGCAGTATGTCGAGAAGGCGTTAAAGTACAACTTTCGCTGCGTATTTGCGAACCTTCAGGAGTACGAGACGGGCCGCGCCATGCTCGAGGGCTCTGACATCATCCTTGCCGGCGCCATCGACTTTCCCCAGGGCACTATGACGCTTGAGGAGAAGCTTGCGAGGTTTGAGGAATACGCTGCGTGTGGCTTTACCGAGATTGACTACGTTTTGAATCAGGGGTCGATCGAGAACCGCGATTTTGATGCCATCGAGCGCGAGATGACTACCATTGCTGATTTTTGTCGCGCGCATGGCATCACTGACAAGGTAATCGTCGAGATGTGCAAGCTGGACGGCGACGACGCCGCCAAGCGCCGTGTATGCGAGATCGCGCTGGAGGCCAAGCCGGGATTCCTTAAGACATCGACCGGCAGAAGCTTTGGCGGTGCTAAGCTCGAGGACGTGCGGCTGATGCACGAGGTGCTCGGCGATGCCGTGGCAATCAAGGCGGCGGGCGGTATCCATAATTACGAAGAGGCTTGCGCATTCATCGAGGCCGGCGCCAGCGCGTTAGGCGCATCGGCGGGCATCGCGATCGTCGAGGGCGCACCGACGGATGAGCGTCGCTAGCAGACGTATTTGACCTGAGCGATAAAGCTTCACGACCACACGCCGTTCATGTTCGAGACAATATGACTTTTTGCCCGTTGTAAACGGAGTCGCGATGGGTGTTCTGTATGATGGCTCAGACAAGGTTGTTCAATGACAGGGAGGCATATATGGCAATCAAAGCCATCGCGATGGATATCGACGGTACGCTCACCAACGATCAGAAAGTGATTAGCCCGCGTACGCGCGAGAAGCTGCTCGCGGCGCAGGAGTCGGGCATTAAGCTCATCTTGGCTTCGGGCCGTCCCGCATGGGGACTGCACGCCTTGGCGCAGGAGCTCGACCTTCAAAACCATGACGGTCTGCTGGTTGCCTTTAATGGCGCGCATGTGGTCGACGCTCAGACCGATGAGGTCCTTTTTGACCAGGCAATGCCGGCTGACGAGCTGCACCGTCTGATTGATCACCTGCGTAATTTTGACGTGATCCCTATGATTTCGCTCGGTCGCGATTTGCACGTCGAGGACTCGTACCATTGCATGATCACGCTGCCTGACGGCTCGCAGAAGAATATCGTCAAGTATGAGCGCGACGCGTGCGATCTTAAGATTCGCGAGGTGGAGAGCCTGCATGAGGTCGCTGATGCTTATCCCGTGGACAAGCTGCTGACGGCGGGCGATCCGGCCTACCTGCAGGCGCATTACGAGGAGATGTATGCGCCCTTTAAGCAGACGCTTTCGGGCATGTTTACGGCCGACTGGTACTTTGAGTACACGGCGCCCGGTATCGACAAGGCCCGCGCACTCGAGGGTGCCCTGCCCAAGCTCGGCATCGATGCCAGTGAGGTCGTATCGTTTGGCGACGGCCAGAACGACAAGTCCATGATTGAGTGGGCCGGCACCGGTGTTGCCATGGGTAACGCCGTCGAAGAGGTTAAGGCTGTAGCCCAGATGGTGACCGCCGATAACAACGAAGATGGCATTGCGGTGGCGCTGGATAAGCTGCTGGGTTAGAATCGCCGATTAATGCATGGCTCGGGCGCCTGCTTGCGGGCGTCCTTTTGTTAGGGAGGGTGCCGTGTCCGCATTTCCGTTCGACGCCGTTATCTTTGACATGGACGGCGTCATTGTCGATACCGAGTATTACTACTTGGGCGAGACTGCCGCGTTTGCCAAGGAGCTTGGACTTAATCTGACTCAAGAGGAGTTGAATGGGCAGGTCGGTACCTCGCATCAGTTCTTCCTGCATATGCTGGTCGATTGGTTTGAGCGCGCCGGTAAGGGACACTTCACTGGCGAGGAGGCGTTGGCCCGTTGGGACGAGTGGGCGCATAAGCGTCCGCGTGACTATCAGGCTTTGATTAACCCAGGCGCCGTGGATACGATTCGAGAGCTGCCGCGCCGTGGCGTTCGCGTGGCGCTTGCCAGCTCGTCTCCCATGGTTGGCATCGAGGAAGTGCTCAACGCATGCGGGCTGTCTGATGCCTTTGAGTATGTGGTGAGCGGCGAGCAGTTTAAGGAGAGCAAACCCGAGCCCGACATCTACCTGCATGCGCTGGACCTGCTGGGGCTGCCCGCGAATCGTTGCTGCTGCGTTGAGGATTCCGTTCCGGGCATTACCGCGGGTAAGCGAGCCGGCCTGACGGTCATTGCCAAGCGCGAGGAACGCTTTGGCTTTAGCCAGGATGCCGCGGACAAGATTATCGACCAGCTGCCGGAGCTGCTCACGCTTTCTTAGGAGCGCGGTAGTTGCGCGTTTTTCGGGTCAGATGAGTAAATACCCGACATTTTGGTGCGGCAGCAAGCATACTTTATGCTAATGCGGGCTTAAGGGCTTGTTGAATGCCCTTGAGCCCGCTTTTGACTTAATTGTGCTGGGAGAGGGTATATGCCACCGACTGAAGGGCTAACTGACGGTAAAGCAGCGATACCGCTGTACCAACAGGTCATTGATATCATTAAAAACGAAATCAACTCCGGCGCCTACAAGGCAGGCGCGCGGATACCCAACGAATTCGAATTGGCTGAGAGCTATAAAGTTGGCCGCGTTACCGTGCGACGCGCTATTGAGGAGCTCGTCCAGCAGGGCTATCTAACGAAGCGACAGGGGAAAGGCACGTTCGTCAATGCCCCCAAGCTCAAGCGCAAGATTCGCCAGAAGGATGACGTCCAGAGTTTTTCGGACGCATGCCGCGTTAACGGAATGGAACCGGGGGCGTGTGTCATTTCGAGAAAGATACTGCCGGCGGATTCTACCGAAGCACAGTTCTTTGGTGTTCCCGTTGGAACTGACTTGATTTGCGTCGAGCGTGTGCGTACTGCCGATGGCGTCCCCGTCATGCTTGAGAACAACATATACGTTTACGAGGACAACGCCTATCTATCAACGGCGCCTCTATCTAACCAATCCATTTTTGAGTTCGTGCGCAACCAGACTGGCCGCATGCCCGCGTTTACCGACCCGTGCACGCTCGAGATCGCGTGCGCATCGCCCGAGGTCGCTCGGTTGCTGGCGGTTCCCGTTGGCGAACCCTTGTTTTATATGGAAGCCTTCTTTTTCGATGAGCAACGGCGGCCGTTTATCATCGGTCGTCAGCGGATCGTTGGGTCTCGCTACGTTTTTGACATCTAGGACATTGCGAATGGAAACGCCCGGTGGATCATCTCACCGGGCGCTTCCATACCGTTCACGGCGCGAACGCGACCGTTCAACCGCGTTGCGGCAATCAGTTTGAAATTATCTTGATGACGGGAAAAGCTGCTGGTAATCTATAGAACGTCATAGAACGTTTGCCTTATGCAAGCGTTGAAGCGAGATGCGATGCAGTCTCGAGTTCTTTGGAGGTATCTATGTCAGATACGAAGGCGAAGAAGACAAACAGACGTTTTAAGTTCAAATTACCGCATGTCTATACGATCATGTTCTTGCTGATCGTTGTCTTTGCGGTCCTGACTTGGATCGTTCCCTCGGGTCAGTATCAGCGCAAGACGATTTCGACAGCGGCGGGCGAGCGCGAAGTCGCCGTTGCTGGAACCTATGAACAGGTCGATAAGAACTACACCGATTCCGAGACCGGCGAGACCATCAATCTGGGTCAGGATATCTTCGCGGTCCTGCAAGCGCCCACTAAGGGCATCCAGGAGGCTGCCGACGTCGTTGCGTTCGTCTTATTGATTGGCGGATCGTTCGCAATCATCACCAAGACCAACGCTTTGAATGCCGGCATGAGCCGTGTGGTTAAAAAGCTCAAGAACAAGGACATCCTCATCATTCCCATCACGATGACGTTGCTGTCCATTTGCGGCACTACGTTTGGTATGTCTGAGGAAGCCCTGCCGTTCTATGCCATCTTCATTCCCATCATGATGGGTATCGGTTATGACTCGATGACGGCATTCATCATCTGCTTCCTTGGTCCTAACCTGGGATATTGTGCTTCGACCATCGACCCGTTTAATGTT
>CABQZS010000261.1 GCA_902468695.1 uncultured Collinsella sp. | reverse complement strand
TAAGGCATCAGCTTCCCAAGCTGACACTCGCGGGTTCGAGTCCCGTTGCCCGCTCCATTCGAATTTCAGGCACGGTAACGTTTCGTTACCGTGCCTTTTTCAATAAAGTGCCGGGACTCGAACCCGACAGGGTGCGAGCGTTAAATAAACGCGAAGCGTTTATAGCGAGCAGGCAAGGTCGCCGATAGGCGGCCGCAGCCGGTGGGGATTTGCGAAGCAAATACGCGGACGTCCCGTTGCCCGCTCCAATTCCAAAATGTTAGGTTAATGCCTGCTGCCCATACTTGCACCTGCGCACGGTACAATGGTTGGGTTACGACCAACGTGCCAATAACCAAAAAGGAGCCGCTATGATCGATCGCTATACCCGCCCGGAGATGGGACACATTTTCTCCCTCGAGAACAAGTACGCCATTTGGCAGGAGATCGAGGTCTTGGCCTGCGAGGCCCAGGCGGAGCTCGGCAAGATCGGTATTTCCAAAGACGAGGCCCAGTGGATCCGCGACCATGCCAACTTTGAGAAGGCGAAGGTCGATGAGATCGAGGAAGTCACGCGCCACGACGTCATTGCCTTCCTGACCAACATGAAGGAATACATCGATGCCGATGTTCCCGAGGGCGACCCCAAGCCCAGCCGCTGGGTTCACTATGGCATGACCAGCTCCGATCTGGGCGACACGGCCCTGTGCTACCAGCTCACCCAGGCCTGCGACCTGATCATCGAGGACGTCAAGAAACTCGGCGAGATCTGCAAGCGTCGTGCCTTCGAGGAGCGCAACACGCTCTGCGCCGGCCGTACTCATGGCATCCACGCCGAGCCGATGACCTTCGGCATGAAGTTTGGCTCTTGGGCCTGGGAGCTCAAGCGCGATCTGGATCGTCTTGAGGATGCCCGCAAGAACGTTGCCTTTGGTGCCATCTCGGGCGCTGTCGGCACGTACAGCTCCATCGAGCCGTTTGTCGAGGAATATGTCTGCGAGCACCTGGGCCTGGTTCACGACCCGCTGTCCACGCAGGTTATCAGCCGCGATCATCACGCCTACCTCGCCGGCGTTCTTGCCACCACCGCGGCCACCTGTGAGCGCATCGCTACCGAGGTCCGCAATCTGCAGAAGACCGATACACTCGAGGCCGAGGAACCGTTCCGTAAGGGTCAAAAGGGCAGCTCCGCCATGCCGCACAAGCGCAACCCCATCACCATGGAGAAGGTCTGCGGCCTGTCGCGCGTCGTGAAGGCCAACGCGCAGGTTGCCTTCGACAACGTCGCCCTGTGGCACGAGCGTGACATTTCGCACTCCTCTGCCGAGCGCGTCGCCCAGGCCGATAGCTTCATCGCGCTCGACCACATGTTCCAGTGCCTCATCCGCGTTATCGACGGCCTGCAGCTGTATCCCGCTCGCATGATGGCCAACCTCAACAAGACGCGCGGCCTCATCTTCTCCTCCAAGGTGCTGCTCGCCCTCGTCGACACGGGCATCACCCGCGAGGACGCGTACGCCATTGTGCAGGAGAACGCCATGGCAACCTGGCACGAGGTACAGGATTGTGTCTCCGGCCCCACCTTTAAGGAGCGTCTCGAGGCCGACCCGCGCTGCACCGTCAGCCAGGAGAAGCTCGACGAGATCTTTGATCCGTGGGACTTCCTCACCCGTATCGACACAGTCTTTGATCGTCTGGAGCAGCTGAGCTTCGAGTAGGTTCGGGCATAACGTTAGCTTTTTAGGGCGCTTTGCTGGTAATGTGTGTTGCCGGCAAAGCGCCTCGTTGCATTTAGGGAAAGACGGGGATAATAGTCGTCTCGAATAACATTCTGAGAGGGGATCGCATGATTTCGTTTGATTACAAGCCTCAGGGCGTGTGTGCTCGCAATATTCACCTTGACCTTTCCGATGACGGCAACAAGGTGATGGGCGTTGAGTTTACCGGCGGCTGCGACGGCAATCTCAAGGCTATCTCCAAGCTGGTCGAGGGCGCTCCTGCCGATCGCGTAATCGAGGTTCTCGCCGGTAATACCTGCGGTATGAAAAAGACCTCCTGCGCCGACCAGCTTACACGCGCTATCGAGGCCGCTCGCGCCGAGATCGCCTAATGGGTATCGCCGATCACATCAAGAACGGAATATCGCGTCGCGGCTTTGTACTCGGTGGGGCTGCCGCGGGCGCTGCAACGGTGCTTGCCGGATGCTCGAAAAAAACGGGCACCAGCGATGATGCCGCCGGTGAGCCGCAGGTTATCAAGGACGATTCCAAAATCATCTCGATTACGGATGAGTACGAGGCAGTCGACATCGATCTTGAGCCGGCGGCGTCGTGGACGCTGCCGCTGGGTACGCTGCTGTACTACTGCGACGGCGATTACGCCGCGGCGATGATGGCGCCCGCATCGGCACTGCACGCCAACACACTCGGTGTGCTCAACCTGGGCGATGGCTCGCTTACCACATTAATCGAAGATCCTGTCGAGGGCACGGGATATGCATTCTACGATGTCCGTGCCGGCGACGGCGTATTCGCGTGGGTTGAGATGAACTTTGCCAATTCATCGTGGAAGCTCTACGCTCAAAATCTGTCGGGCGCTTCACTCTCTGGCGATGTGGCTGAGCTCGATCGAGGTGGCAAGGACTATGATCCGCCACTGTTTACGGCGTTCGGGTCATCGGTTATCTGGTATAAAATGCCTTCGGCAGGCGGCAATAAAACGAGTAGTGATTCGTTTTGCTATCGTCGCTCGCTTGATGAATCCAAGGCCGAGGTAATTTGGAAATCGACGGGCCGCTTTGCATCGGCCCCGCGCGCGAGCGACGGCATTTTGACCATCTCGCCTCGTGTCCGCAACGACGAGGGCGTCTACTACGGCATAACGGCAATCGATCTGACCGACGGCAACAACACCAAGCGTGCCCAGCTGGTCCTTCCCTCGTCAGTCTCGCCTTTCGAGGCCGTATATATGGGCGATACCTTCGTGTTTTCTATCGAGGCGACCTATAGCGGTGTGGGCAGCCTGGGCAACATGGGCACGTATATCGGTAATGAGGGAGGGCCGTACCTCTTTCTGTCACGCGAGCCGCTCGCATGTGCGGCTGGCAAGAAGAATAAATACCTTGTTAAGGTACAGGCGTCGCATTTCCTGATCGACACCTCTGCCAAGACCTATGGCTCACTGCTGTCGCCCGACCGCGCTTTGGAGTATGGCGATTATCCAGCTACGGCGGGAAAATCGGACTCATTCCTTACGTACGCCACGGTGCGCAACAGCCAGGGTATACCAGAGACGGTCACTGCACGCCTATTCTCTCTTTAAGCTTAGAGGGGTTAAAAAGGCGCCAACAGGGGAATAAGCGCGTTGTAATTGTGAGTACCGCCCGCCGAGCTGCCGCGTCATAGCGGCATCCGGCGGGCTCAGGTGCGTTAAAATGGGCTTGTTCTTAGCTAATTGAGACAGGGGGGGCCGTGTTATGGCTTCAGATGCAAAAAAGATTCTGCTGGTCGAGGATGAGAAGGCAATCCGTGACGCCGTCGCTGCCTATCTCGAGCGCGAAGGCTACTGGGTTGTGGGCGTCGGCGACGGCCAGTCCGCGATCGAGGAGTTCGAGAAGCATCAGTTCGACCTGGTCGTGCTCGACCTTATGCTCCCCAAGATTCCCGGCGAGCGCGTTTGCCGCACCATTCGCGATACCTCGGATGTCCCCATCATCATGCTGACGGCTAAGGGCGAGATCGAGGACCGTATTATCGGTCTTGAGCTCGGCGCCGACGACTATCTGATTAAGCCGTTCTCGCCGCGCGAGCTCGTCGCCCGCGTTCGCGCTCTGTTCCGCCGTGCCCATCAGGCCGACGAGCCCGCCGTCGAGGTGCTCGACTTCGGCGATCTGGTCATCGATATCTCGGGCCACAAGATCTTGGTCGAGGGCAAGGAAGTCGATCTGACGGCTTCCGAGTTCAAGCTGCTCACCACGCTTGCCCGCCATCCCGGCCGTGTGTATAACCGCATGGAGCTGGTCGAGAAAGTGCTCGGGTATGACTTTGAGGGCTATGAGCGCACCATCGATAGCCACGTGAAGAATCTTCGCGCCAAGCTGGGCGATGATCCCAAGAAGCCCAAGTGGCTCTACACCGTCCATGGTGTCGGCTATCGCTTCGAGGCTCCGGCCAAGACCGATAAGTCGGACGAGAAATAGGGAAATCACATATGACACCTGCGCGCTTTGAAATCGGACAAAAGCACAAGCAGGAGAGCGAGGCGGGTTCCAAGGCTAGTTGGAACACGCCTCGTTCCGATTCACGGCCAACGATGAGCTATCCCTCGCGCATGGCACTTGCTTTTGCTCTGACATCGCTCATGACGGTATTGGTGCTGGTGGGCGTTGTCTCTGTTGTGTGGGGCACGGTCTTTTCGGATTACACACGCTCCAATATCGTCGAAATCGCAAATTCCGCTGCCGAGAAGTTGGCAACCTCATATGAGGAAAACGGCTCTTGGACCGCGGGAGAACTGCGCACGGTCGCAACGTCGAGTTTGGTTTCCGACGATCTGGGTATGCAGGTCGTCAATAAAAAGGGCATGATCGTTTATGACGATTCCTGGCCCTCGGCAAGCGCCACCGCCGATGTACGCGAAAACCAGGCTACGACCGACGACACGAGCGGCAAGAGGGCATCGCATAGCCCGGTCTCGTCTGCTCCAACCGACTCCGATAGCGTTGCTAACGTCGAGATTGTAACGTCTTCCGGCGAGCATGTCGGACAGGTAAAGCTGTGGGCCATCGGCTCCGACGCGCTGCTCACCAAGGCGGACTCTGCGTTTAGGGAGAAGACCTTTAACGCCATGGCCCTCGCCGCGGTTGTTGCAATCTGCATTTCGGTCGTTATCGGATCGCTCGTGTCGCGCATGCTCACCAAGCCGATTCATCGCATCACCAGTACCGCAAAGCAAATCCGTGACGGCGACCTGTCGGCTCGCACGGGACTGCGCGGTGATGACGAGATCGATCAGCTGGGTGAGACCTTCGATGAGATGGCCACTTCGCTCGAGAAGGATATGAAACACGAGAAGCGCCTGACCTCAGACGTTGCACACGAGCTTCGCACGCCGCTTATGGCCATGCTCGCAACGGTCGAGGCCATGCAGGATGGCGTGTATCCCACCGACGATGAGCATTTGGAGACCGTTGCTTCCGAGACGCGTCGCCTGGCTCGTCTGGTGCAGCAGATGCTCGACCTGTCGCGCATGGAAAACAGCACGGCTCCGCTCAACCTTGAGCCGGTGGACATGGTTCCTTTCGTGCGTTCCATCGTCAATGCCCAGGAGCGCCTGTTTGTCGACCGCGATCTACGCCTGCGTTTTGCGGACGAGACCCAGGGTCACGACGATGTCGTCGAGGCCGATCCCGACATGATCACGCAATGTGTTATCAACCTCATGAGCAACGCCATGCGCTACACCCCCGAGGGCGGTTGGGTCGTGGTGTCGGTGCTCAGTGACCGCAAGCACGTCAGCATTGCCGTTTCTGATACCGGCATCGGTATTGCCAAGGACGATCTGTCGCGCATCTTCGGGCGGTTTTGGCGCGCCGATGCCAGCCGCGCCCGCGAAGCTGGCGGCCTGGGCGTTGGCCTCGCCGTGACCAAGCAGATCGTCGAGCGTCACCATGGCTACATATCCGTGGAGTCGGAGCTTGGAAAGGGTACGACTTTTACAATTCATCTGCCCCGCGAGCACACGGCGGACGCGGCATCTACTACAATGGAGCACTAGCTTTTCGCTATTCGGTGAAGGAGGGGCTGCGTCCCTGCCGCTCCGAGTTTGCGAAAACATGCGGGAAAGAACCCGCATTTCTGTCGTATTTAGGTAAGGAGTGACTCACGTGACAACGATGGAGCGTCGTCCGGATTCCCGTGGCAAGGTTCGTGATATTTACGATGCCGGTGAAAACCTGCTGATGGTCGCCACCGACCGCATTTCTGCGTTCGACTTCATTCTTCCCGACGAGATTCCGTTTAAGGGAGAGGTGCTCAATCGCATCTCGGCATTCTGGTTCGATAAGTTTGCCGACATCGTCCCCAACCATCTCGTTTCCATCGACCCGGCGGATTTCCCCGAGGAGTTTGCTGAGTATCGTGACTACCTCGCTGGCCGCGCCATGCTGGTTAAGAAGGCCCAGACGATTCCTATCGAGTGCATCGTCCGCGGCTATCTGACCGGTTCGGGCAAGAAGACCTACGACGAGAACGGCACCGTCTGCGGCATCCAGCTGCCTGAGGGCCTGACCGAGGCTTCCAAGCTTCCTGAGCCGCTGTTCACGCCGTCCACGAAGGCCGAGATCGGTGACCACGACGAGAACATCTCGTTCGAGCGTTGCTGCGAGATCGTGGGCGAGGACATCGCCACGCAGATTCGTGACCTTTCCCTCAAGATCTACAAGGCCGCTGCCGAGTACGCCGCGACCCGTGGCATCATCATTGCCGACACCAAGTTCGAGTTTGGTGTTATTGATGGCAAGGTCACGCTGATCGACGAGTGCCTCACGCCCGACTCCAGCCGTTTCTGGCCTGCTGCCAGCTACGAGGAGGGCAAGATCCAGCCTAGCTACGACAAGCAATTCGTCCGCAATTGGCTCAAAGCCAACTGGGATATGACGGGGGAGACCCCGCACCTGCCCGCCGAGGTCATCGATGGCACGTCCGAGCGCTATCGCGAGGCCTTCCAGATCATCACGGGCTCCCAGTTCACAAGCATGAAGGAGAACGCATAAGTGAGTACCCGTAGCGCCACGAACAAGCGCACGCAATCCCACGAAGTTACCGGGGTTGCGCGCAAGTCTGCCGCATCTGCTAAGCCCGCCCGCCAAGCAGCGGGCTCCGTTCGCGTCGTGCCGGCTTCGTCTAAGGCACGCCGCAAAGAGCTCGAGAAGGGCGAGAACCTCGAGGGCCTCTCTAAAGAGGAGAAGCGCGCCCGCAAGGCTAAGCAGCGCGCCAAGGAGGACCGCATCTATACGGTGTCGAATATCCTCCTCAAGCAGGACGAGGACTACACCAAGCGCCGTCGCATCTGGTGGATTGTGCTCGCCATTGGCATGGTGCTCGTCGTGGCAATTTGGGCCTCGCTGTACTTCGCTCCCGCTGGCATGGTGTCCAGCCCTGTCCAGATGGTCGGCATCGTTTTGTCCTATGTCATCATCCTAGGTGACTTTATCTACGACTTCGCTCGTATTCGTCCCTTGCGCAACATGTACCGCGCGCAGGCCGAGGGCATGTCCGAGAACAAGCTCAACGCTCTTATCGAGCGCGCAGCTGCCGAGGAGGACAAGAAGGACTCCAAGAAGAAGTAGCGTTTGCATACATACTTATCGCTAAGATATAAGGCGCGTCGTTTTTGCGGCGCGCCTTTTTACTGTTCTATAGATAGATGGAGTGGCACATGATTCGAGCTGCCCTGACGGTCGAAGAGGCCCTGGAGGGTATGAAGTCCCTGGAGCCCAAGATTAAAAACTATGCGCGCCTGGTTGTCCGCAAGGGCGTAAACGTTAAGCCCGGCCAGGAAGTCGTCGTTCAGTCTCCGGTTGAGTGCGCGCCGTTTGCGCGCGTGGTGGTCGCGGAGGCCTATGCTGCCGGCGCCGGCCACGTGACGGTCATCTGGGCCGATGATGCCGTGACGAGGCTCACGTACGAGCATGTCGAGAAAAGCTATTTTGAGCAGACGCCCGAGTGGAAGCGCCTGCAGCTGGATTCCCTGGCCCAGGACGGTGCCTGCTTTATCTTTATCGAGGGTGCGGACCCCGCCGCCCTTAAGGGCATCGATCCCGCTAAGCCCGCTGCAGCTTCTAAGGCAAAGAACACGCAGTGCAAAGTTTTCCGCCGTGGACTGGATTACAACATCAATCCGTGGTGCATCGCCGGCGCTCCGGTCGTGGCTTGGGCGCGCGAGGTGTTCCCGGGAGACGCCGATGAGGTTGCAATCTATAAGCTGTGGAATGCGATTCTGCACACCGCTCGCGCCGATGGCCAGGACCCAGAGAGCGACTGGGAGCTCCATGACGCCGCATTCGAAAAGAACCTGCGTTTCCTGAACGGCAATCGTTTCGACTGCCTGCATTACACCGCGGCAAATGGAACCGATCTGACGATTGGTATGACGAAGGGTCACGAGTGGGCCGGCGGCAAGGGCAAGACGCCCGATGGGCACCCCTTCTTCCCCAACATTCCCACCGAGGAAGTCTTCACTTCGCCCGATCGCATGCGCGCCGACGGTATCGTGTACTCGGCCATGCCGCTCATCCACCACGGCAATAAAGTCGACGATTTTTGGATTAAGTTCGAGGGCGGCCGCGTGGTGGACTACGACGCCCGCGTGGGCAAGGCAACGCTCGCAAGTATCATCGATACTGACGAGGGCGCTGCTCACCTGGGAGAGGTCGCGCTCATTTCCAAGAACACGCCGATCCGCGAAAGTGGTGTTCTGTTCTACGATACGCTCTATGACGAGAACGCTAGCTGCCATCTCGCGCTAGGTGTCGGTTTCCCCGAATGCATCGAGGGTGGGTACGACATGTCCAAGGAGGAGCTCCTGGAGCATGGTGTTAACGTCTCGAGCGCGCACGTCGATTTTATGATCGGCACGGACGACATCGATATTACGGGCATTACGCCTGATGGACGTGAAGTTGTGATTTTCCAGAACGGCCAATGGAGTTGGGAATAGTCCCAGACCGTGGTACAATGCCACCCGCGGGCCGTTAGCTCAGCTGGCAGAGCAGGGGACTTTTAATCCCAAGGTCCAGGGTTCGAACCCCTGACGGCCCACCATAGAAAAGAAAGCGATCGACTCCGGTTGGTCGCTTTTTTATTGCCGCGACACGGGTTCGAACCCGTCGGGGCGCGGAGCGCCGCAGCGGCCGCCTGCGGAGCAGGCTGAACCCCCGACGGCCCACCCAACGAAAGGAAAACAAAATGAAAACAGATAGATACGGAATTAGCGGCAGCACATTAAAGATAATAGCGGCCATTTCGATGGTTCTCGATCATGTAAGCAGGATCGTCCTGACCAATGGAATCATGACTCACGCATCGTACAATCAGATATCAGACGAGCAGTGGGCGATTCTAAGCGAGGCTTCGGATGTGCTTCATGTTCTTGGCAGAATTGCATTTCCCTTATTTTGCTTTTTGATAGTTGAGGGATTTTTGCATACTCATGACATAAAGAAGTACCTGCGAAATATGCTTGTCTTCGCAATCATTGCGGAGCCCATATACGATTTCGTTCAAACCGGGCAACTATTTGACCTTCGGCAACAAAATGTTATGTGTGAGCTCCTGCTTTCCTTGGTCTTTTTGATTATTCTGGAAAAGATACAAAGTCTTTCAAAATGGAAGAGGCACATCGCAGAAATTGCTCTGATTGTTTTGACAGCACTGGCAGCTGAATACACTAAACTAGATGGCGGCGTGTATGGCATTCTGCTTGTGGCTGCATTCTATTTATTCCACGACAGCAAGGCCAAGATGCTCTTTGCTGCAGTATGCGCAGTGCTCCTTTCGTCGTGCCATATAGTTGGCGGCGGATTTGAGTTTGCTACAGCTGCTGTATTTAATCCTGATGTTGCTGCCGCGGTCGTTTCGTTGCTGCTTATCAATCTTTATAATGGCAAGCGAGGGCTGAAGCTGAAATACTTCTTCTACATTTTCTATCCGGCACATCTTGCTCTGCTTTATGGTGTCTCACTTATTGTTTTGAACTGTCTTAATAACTCTCAAACAAGTCTCTGAAAGCAGAAACAAACTGACCCTAAGACTGCTTGTGAATTTCCGGAAGACCTGAGAGATGCGTGGATAGACAACGAGGGCTGCAGAAAGATGCTACTCAGTTCTCTGGCGGATCGCATGAATCTGCATGAGGATCACTTCCGCACACTCATTAATAACAGTGATAAACACGGCAGGTCCTCAAAACATGGGGCTGTGGAGGTCGAACGATGCTTCGACGGCATGAATGGCAGCGAGAAAGTGAGTTCGGAAACATCCCTTGGATGCTCCACCATAGAACTGAAAGCGATCGACTCCGGTTGGTCGCTTTTTTGTTGCCGGTGCACGGGTTCGAACCCGAACTTCTCTATATATAAAAACGCTTGGCGAACAAAACCTGCCTTTTACCGATGGGAAACAAATGGCTGATGCTTTTGGAGTAAAGTAGCGCTCCAGAGATGACCGATGTCTCAATACTCATAAAACAGCTGGTCATCGCCAATATCAGAAGTCAATGCTTCAGTTTTAACCTCAGTGATGCGACTGAGGGACCTATTCATTTGTGAACAAAATATGGAGTGCGCGATTCCCGCCCACGGCGCCCCTCCGGTCTGGCAATATATCTCCTTGCCGCGCGGCCCGGTCGGACCGGATGAGCCGCAAAGCGTG
>CABQZS010000260.1 GCA_902468695.1 uncultured Collinsella sp. | reverse complement strand
GACGGTGGCGTTCGTCGAAATGATTTCGCCGCCATGCTCTGCCACGGGCCGGCGCTTTCGCGGAGCACCCGAACGGGCGAAAGGCTCAAGGCGCGCCGCGAGTTCATTTGCCGAAGGACGAGCATCTTGCGAGACTGCCAAACAAGCCATAATCGCGTTGACCAAGCCCTGCTCGCGGGGAGTTGCGGGCGCAAGGGGTTGCGGCTGCACGGTGCGCTTGAGGCGCGCGTGGTCTCCGGAGCGCCTGAGCTCTGCCTCAAAGGGCGCGCGTCCGCAATAAAGCTCGTAGAGGATGCTTCCCAGCGCATAGATATCGACGGCGGGATTGTCGCGCGCACCGGGGTCGGCCTTAAACCGCTCCAGCATTTCGGGTGCCGCGTATGCCGGCGTGGCACCGCGAAAAGCGTTGACGTCGACGGTAAAGGAAAAGTCCGGTTTAACGAGCTTGGCACTGCCCATATCGATCAGGCAGATGTCAAAATAGCCACTCGAGACCTGCTCCTCGAGCGGGATGCGATCGTGACGCAGCATGATGTTGCGCATGGAGAGGTCGCGGTGAACAAAGGGCGTGTCGAGCGATTGCGTGGACAAGATGATCTTGAGTACGCTCAGACCCAGCGCGGCGACGATATCACCGGGGCAGGTTTCAGCGCCATCGCTCAGAGCTGGCCGTGCATCAAGAAGCGAGACGCCGTCAACCCATTCCATGAGCAGCGCCGGGGTTCCGTCTGCCGTGTAGCCAAAACCGTAGACATCGGGGAAACCCCTTAGGTTGGATACGACGGAGAGCGTACGGTACTCCTCTTCCAAAGTTTCTCGGTTGAGCTGTTCTTGCTCGGGTTGGGCATCGGGGCGCGGCATCTTAAGCGCGAGCTCAAAAGCGCGATCGCCGCTCTGGACGCGGCGGACATAGGCGTTGCCGCCAAAGCCGCCCTTTTGCGGCGGAACGAGAAGCGTGCAGAAGCGACGCCGTGCCGCAGCCTGCTCGCGCTCGGTGAGCAGTGCTGGCGTATGAAACTTGACGAGTCGAACTTCTTCGTAGGAACCGGTCATGGCGCGCTTTCATCCTTTCTTCCATTAGCAGGATATGCGCTAGCCGCCGCCTTCTGTTGCGCAACATCGACAAATCTGCCGCTCGCCAATGTTGCGCAACAGAATCGCGCAGAGCGGCGGTAGAAATGAGGCAGTAAAAACGCTTGATGACCGGGATGGCCCCGTTATCCATGAAGAAGGGAACGTGATAATGAGCGGCTCGGTGGGAGATAATTTTGTAGTCGCTGCCGGAATAGCCACTTCACCGCTGGCAGTGCCATTGGCCCCCGCTGCAATTGTTGCCGGGGCAGCGGCGTTGCGCATAGAGGCGGAGAAGGCCGAGGCAGAAAATGCCGTTAAGGACTATAGGCATGGGCTATTGGACATCAAGTCGCAGATGCTCCTTGAGTTTCCCGATATGGATGAGTCGACACGCGCCGCGTTGGATAGCGTGATTGACGAATATTCGAGGAAAAACGTGACAGGACCGCTTGTGGGCGAAGAGGTCGTCATGGGTCGGGGTACGGTGACGCGGATTCGAACTGAGGCGGCATTGGCACAGCTTGCGGCGACGCTTCACACTTTGATCCCGACGCTAACCTTCGATGCCCATGCCCAGCGCAGGGTCGAGATGAGCCAGAGCCGCATCGATGCCGCACAGACGTCCGAAAAGCTCAGGGCCCAAGGATTGCTAAAGGCAATCGATTACGACATTGCTCGCGACGGTTCCATCGATCTTGAGAAAGCGCTCCTACATATCGCGGATACCGCCGCAAACTCCTCGACGGGTTCCTTTGAGGACGCAGCTCGCGCGTTTGAGGAGTGGACGGCGCGCATCATCCCGCTTATGCAGGATGAGGTGCTCGACATAGCACTGCGAAATCGCCTGGGTGCAAAATTCGAGACCGCCCGCGCCTCGTTTAACGCGCTTGGTCCAGATTCGAGCGAGGAGCAACGCCTTGCCGCCATGAAGATTCTCAAGGACTTCGAGCATGTGATGAAGAGTGCCCAGCATGAGTCGAACGAGCTTCATGAGCAGTATGAAGCATACCGACTGCGCGTTGACCTTCTTAATGAACGCTACCATCGTCCGACGGTGCTCAGGCAGCCTCATGAGATTGAGGATTTGTACGCTGCCGTGGATGCCGCAGACGCTGCGCTTGCCTCGGCGGCTAAAGACGAATACATCGAGCGCTGTGTTAATGAGGTTATGGCCGAACACGGGGCTGACGTTGTCCGTTATGCGGTTATGGATGGGTCTGGCAAGCCATGGCGCCTTATCTTCGACACGAACAAGCGCAAGGCGGTTGCCGTCCTTAAAGGGTCGCACGAACAGCAGCTTGTGATGCGAGTTGTCGAGGCCGATCCATCCGAGTTTTCGGAAGATCCGGTTAATCCCACCATCATCAAAGATATGAAGGCCCAAGATCAAGCGACGGTCGACAAAGTCGTTCAGGACCAAGTTGAGTTCTGCGATTTTTACCTGCAGTTTAAGGAAGACCTTAAAGAACGCGGCGTTGTTGTCGCATCCGACGCCCCCGGCCATTTTGTTCGACCCGCTGATCCTCAGACCGCCGTCGAGATTCACCCGCACGATTACGTGCCGCCCACACCTTCCGCAGATGCGGAACGTCGTCTGCGTAATCGCCGTCAAGCAAGTCAACTCAAGCAGAGGGAAATGAGGTAAACCATGACATGGGAATGCCCTATCTGTGGTCTTATGAACGATGATGCCCGCGATATGTGCGAGGACTGTGGGACGCCGCGTCCCGCTGGTGCGGCCCCCGCGCCTTCGGCCCCTGCGCCCGCGGTC
>CABQZS010000259.1 GCA_902468695.1 uncultured Collinsella sp. | reverse complement strand
GACGTCGGTTGCGATGCCAACGGGCACTCCCCGGTGAGCCTCGACGAGCTGAGGGAATGGTTCGCCGGAGTCGACGAGCCGTGCGGCCGGGTGAAATGGCCCTGGTGGGTCAACGAGACCGGCGACAGGCAGGTCGAGCGCGAGCTGGCGGCGTACAAGAGGGAAGCGGCAATCCGATGACGGCTTATGTGACAGGCGACATCCACAGTGGGCTTGACATGCAAAAGCTCCGCGACTGGGAGCTTGGGGATAGTCTGACGAGCGACGACTACCTCATCGTCGCCGGTGACTTTGGCTTTCCATGGAACTTCTCTGCCGAGGAATGCGCCGACATCGCCTGGCTGGAGTCGCGCCCCTACACGGTACTGTTCGTCGACGGCAACCACGAGCGCTTCGACCACTGGGAGGAGCGTCCCATGGAACCGTGGCACGGCGGGCTGACGCAACGCCTGTCGGATACTTCGTCTATTCGGCGCCTGACGCGCGGCGAGGTCTTTGAGCTCGACGGTTCGACAATCTTCACCATGGGCGGTGCCACGAGCGTGGACAGGGAATACCGCGTGCCGTATTCCAGCTGGTGGCCTCAGGAGCTCCCGGACGAGCGCGATTTCGATACCGCGCGGGCAAGGCTCGACGAGGTCGGCTGGAAGGTCGACTGCGTCATCACCCATACCTGCGCCACGCGCATGCTCTCGCCGACGCTCTACCCGGACCCAGGCTGGGAACGCCCTGATGTGGACCGGTTGACCGGATTCCTCGACGAGCTCGAGGACCGCCTGGACTACAAGCGCTGGTATTACGGACATTTTCACCGAGACGGCAATCCGGACGAACGGCACACGGTGCTGTATGACCGGATCGTGGGGCTCGGGGACAAAATCCTGCCGTGGGGTGCGTACTGATGACGGTCTATGTGACGGGCGACGTGCACGGCAGGGCCGAGTACGGGTCCAGCCGGTTTACCTCCAAGTCTTGGCCGCTGGGCCGGACCCTGACGCGCGATGACGTGGTGATCGTGGCCGGCGACTTCGGCTTTGTCTGGGATGGATCCAACGCCGAGAAATACTGGCTCGACTGGTTCGAGTCGAAGCCGTGGACCACGTGTTTCGTAGACGGCAACCATGAGAACCATCACGCCTTGGCTAATCTGCCGGTACGGGAGTGGAACGGCGGGCTCGTCCATGAGGTGCGACCGCACGTGCTGCACCTGATGCGCGGAGAGGTGTTCGACATCGACGGGCTCACGGTCCTTGCCATGGGCGGTGCCGCGAGCAACGACAGGCAGTATCGCAGGGAGGGGAGGAGCTGGTGGCCCGAGGAGATGCCGAGCGAGGAAGAGATGGAGCACTGCCGCGCCTCGCTCGACTGCGTGGGCTGGAAAGTCGACCACGTTGTGACTCACGAGGCTCCTGCCGACCTGGCAGAGCAACTATGCCGGGAGCGCGAACGCGAGTATCTGGACGACCGGCTGCAACGATTCCTTGGCGAGCTCGACGGGCGACTCGGCTGCCGCGCCTGGTTCTTCGGCCACTACCACGGCGACGAGTGGCGTGACGCCAGGCATCGCCTTATCTACCGAGACATCGTGTCGGTCGAAGATGCTGCGCCCGCTTCTAGAAACCTTCTAGAAGCGCTCTAGAAGGTTTCTAGAAATTAGGCGCCATATGGACTATTCCAATTCAAAAGTCTGGTCGAGGGAGTTCGACCCGGCACCCATCCCGTCGACTTTCACTTCGATGGGAGACATGTCGTTGAGGTCAAAAATCGACACACCGTCGCATTTGCCTCCCGGCGCAAGCCCTTGCGAAGAGAAGTGATCTTCCTGCAAATCGGCAGCAAACCCGCGAGATAGCATCTGCTTATTTTGATAAGCCGTGATGTAGCTACCAACAGCGCATGAATCTGCCGATCGGTTGTTAATGGCGTGCCAGCGAACAACGGCAACCTTCCCGCCATCGCCAGTCGAGGAATCATGCACCTCGACGCCGGTGACTGAATACTTCATCTTGCCGTAAACCCCGTCTTCCTGCGCGTTATCAGAATCGGCGACCTGAACTGCCGTCTGATAATCGTCTGCCTGGCTGCACCCAGAGGTCATAACTAGGGCGGCTGCCAGAACACCCGCAGCCCCAAAGTTCCGAGCTAGGTTGATTGCCTTTTTAACAGAGAGATGCTCCATCGATTACTCCAAACTTAATTGTTTTTGAATGCCATCAGCCAAACAGCCAAGCCCCAATGAGCATGACCACTGAAACTGCCGTAAGCGAAGCCCAGACGGCATTTTGACGGGTGATGACACCGTTGATGGTGAGCGGATTTGCGCCGGCACCATCAATGACAGTCCAGACGAGTGGCGTGACCAAAAAGACGACTAGCCCTGCCGTTATCAACTCACGGCGAGACGGCCTTAGCTTGTCGGACATATCTACACGCCCCTCGTCTGGGTCATGACCTCGACCTTGGCCTCGGCCACGGCCGCCCGCTGCTCGGAGGCGGCGAGGCGGTCCTTGAGGGCGGCGACCTCGGCCATCAGGTCACGCTGGGCGAGGAGGGAGACGTTGAGATCGGCCTGAGCCTTGGCCGCGGCGTCGACCGCACCCCTCATGCTTTCAATTCGATCGTCTTTTGCGGCTGATTCTGCCAAGAGCTGATTGTTCTCGGAATCGAGCTTCTTGAGCTGCGAGAGGTAATCGGCGACGGTGGCGTGGAGCTCATCGTTCTCAATCTCCAAGCTCGCAGTATCCAGCTCGAATTTCTCTTTGATGGCGGCGACCTGCTCGACGCAATTAGATTTGATGCTCTGAATCTGTTCCATTGCACTTTTCTTGGCAGCGTCGGCGTCCTCGCGGGCAGCACGAGCCTCCATCGCGGCAGCTTCGGCAGCGCCCACGATGATGCGCTTGACCCGCTCGACCGCCTCATCGAGGACGGCCGATGCGTCGAGCGCAGCCTTCACGCCGGGAGTGGCGTTAGGGTGGTAGCCATCGACCAAGCGGGCGACGGTATCGGCCTGCGAGAGACCAAGGCTCGTGCTGATGTCCTTTATGGCGTCACGGGTCTCCGATGAGACATTCAGACTGGTCATTTTCTTTTCGGACTGGACTTGGTTTTCGGCCATGATGCGGCACTCCAATCAACAACGGGCATGGCTCCGCCATGCCATATGGCTGGGAACAATGCACGGCCGCTGTTGAGTTGTCTTTTTCCTGCGATCGGTGAGTTCTAAAAAGGCGTCTCAAGTCATGCGTTCACGCAGGTTTTCGGTTAGAGAAATACCGCACCCTTATATAGTAACGCCGCCGCACTCGGGCCTATTAGGCAAATCGCGAAACGACAGACGGACTTATTTCCTGACGCCCACCAATCCGCGTTCACGAAGGATGCGGTACAGCGTTGATTTGGAGACGCCAGTCGCAGCGCAAATATCGGGAATAGGAGTCTCTCCTCCAAGATAGAGCCTTACTGCAGCATCGGCTTTGACGCCGGCAGTGCGAGGCCTGCCACCCACGTTGCCACCATGGTTCCGTTTTACAGCGATGCCCTCGGCCTGGCGCTGCTTAATCAGATCGCGCTCAAGCTCGGCTGTGCAGGCGTGGGTACCCAGCACGAAACGGCCGAAGGCGGTATCGAGGTCGACCGGCTGTTTCAAGGAGGTTAGCTTCACGCCGAGATTTCGGAACATAAGGTCGTAGTTCAGCAATTGCCTGGTCGATCTGGTTAGGCGCTCCCAGGACTCGACTACCACTTCATCGCCGGCCTTCATCTTCTTGAACAGGCGCTTCTGTTGAGTTCGGTCGCCGTCCTTGGCACCCGTGACTTTGTCTTTGTAGATATGGCCATAGGGCACGCCGGCGTTGACCAACGCCTCGATTTGCCTGTCTAGCTTCTGATCCTTCGTGCTCACGCGAGCGTATCCGTATCTGGTCATTTTCAGCCTCCTGCCTTGTCTTTTGATTTTCTCATGGGAATGCAAGGGGAGGTTTTGGCACTGGGTTTTGGCACTCGCTGTTCACGGCATCGAGGGTTCGGTTTTCGAGTGCCGCGCGGCATACGTTTTGGGACGAAAGGCCAATGGAATATGTTGGAATGCCTAATATTCTACTACCAAATAGTAGTAGAATATTATCGTAAAGATTGGAGGCTCATGGTCCTGATACACCAGAGAGTTCACGAGCGGCACCCCGAGCTAGATGACGGTGATGTCGAGGCGGCGTGGGAGAGCTACTGCTTCGCGGCCGTTCGCATCCCCGGGGAGCGCGAGATGCGGACGGGCTACGACCTGCATGGCCGGTACATCGAGATGGTTGGGGTCCTCCTGGCCGACGGCGCGTGGCTCGTCTACCACGCCATGACGCCGCCGAGCAAGAAGACGCTGAGGGAGATCGAGAACGCGAGAAGGAGAGGTTACTGATGGAGTACAGGCTTGCAAACGGATCTGCGATCACGGACGAGGACATCGAGCGCGAGTGCGCGGAATACGAATCCGGCTCCTGGGAGGGGAGCCTGGTGAACTTCCGCGTTGGCCGCCCCAGGCTTTCCGAGGTGGAGGCCAACGCCAACCTGTCTTTCAAGTGCCCAAAGACGGGCGCCGACCTCATCGAAAGGGCGGCCGCCGCGTGCGGGATGCGGAAGTCGGAGTTCCTGCGCTCGGCCGCGATCGAAAAAGCCGAGAGGATACTCAGGTCGGCATAGCCCCGGCGTGCCTTCCCGGAATCGGCGCTGCCGTGGGTCATGGCATCCGCGCCAACCTTGGTCTAATCGCCTCGTAAATCGAATCCTGTTGAGCTGTTTACCTGCTGGTTTGTGAACATACGCCACTGCCATACCTTAGGTGAGAATCGTGTCCGCGCGGTGCGATACAGTAAATAAAATGCCCGCGAGGAAAGGAATAGCATGAGCGACACACAGGAAATCGTTCAACGGCTCGAGCACGAGATGGCACAACGAGCCGCCGCTGTTGAGAAGGTCGATGCTTTCAAGGCTCAGTTCAATCGGGCCATCAAGGCCTTCATGGCCGCCGACGAGGCGGTCCGCGGTCTCAACGACCACGACAGCGAGGTCGACACCCAGATCGCAACCGCCATCGACGAGCATCTTCGTGCCATCGACAGGCTGTGCCGCTTCGGCATCGACGGTGGTTTCGGCGAGAAGCATCCGGTCAAGGAGTACTAGACCGCTGCGTGGCCATGGAAGTAAAGTAAAAGAGGGTCGAACCAAGCAGTTCCCAGACAATTGGCGTCCGGCCAGACACTTCGGTTCGACCCTTTTCGATTTTGCGGAGTAGTTATAGCTGAACGTCCTCAGATATATAAAATCATTTCCTCCCTTTTCCGAAAGACGTTTTTTGAAATATTGGAATTAACTAAACGAGTAATTGCACTCAATTGCAAAACTGATTCAGCTGCGTTCCGACTTAAAGATTTCTGTTGTCAGGTTCATCTGCCAAATAATCGCTTGGAATATAGTCGACGTGATAACGCTTCTCTAATTTCTCGATGAACCGGTCGACCTTTCGAGCATTTTGATAAACCTTTTCAAGCGTTCGGAAAACAGCTTTCTCGTTGTACGCGGGAAGCCCTTGGGCGTTCACAAAATACATCAGCTGATTGAGGTTTGTTCCTTCCTTCAATAACTCATGATGGAGTT
>CABQZS010000258.1 GCA_902468695.1 uncultured Collinsella sp. | reverse complement strand
CAAACGGCTTGCCACAACGCGAGCAGTGCTCGAGCGTGTAGACGCTCTTGCTGGTGAGGTCGTCCTTGCTCATGACGGCCAGCTCAAACTCCTCGGTGAGCTTGATGGCCTCCATGGGGCAGGCCTCCTCACAGCGGCCGCAAAAGATGCAGCGGCCGTAGTCGATCGACCAGGTGATAGTGTCGGCCGCAAGGTCGGTGTCCATGCGAATGGCATCGGCCGGGCACGCCACGCCGCAGGCTCCGCAGGCGATGCAGAGTTCGGCATTGTGCTCGGGCTTGCCGCGCATGTCCTTGTTGGTGGGGAACGGCGCAAACGGGTACTTGACCGTCGCGTCGCCGGCCTTGGCGTTAACCTTCCAAAGCTTCAGCATATTAGAGCGCCTCCTCATCGAGCGGGGCGGCCATGGTGCCCTCGCCCGCAAGCGGCGACTTGTCGCGCCAGACGTTCTCGAACTGCTCCTTGTCGAGCACGTGGTCGCGCTTGGCGGCGACATCGGTCACCGTCACGCGGTCGGTGCAGGAGTAGCACGGGTCGAGCGAGCCGACGATCAGCGCCGCGTCGCCCACGGTGTTGCCGCGGAACATGTAGCGCAGGACCGGCCAGTTGCTGTACGTGGCGGCCTTGGCGCGCCAGCGGTAGCACTTCTGGTTATTGCCGAGCATGGCCCAGTGCACGTCCTCGCCGCGCGGCGCCTCGGTGGCGCCGATGGCGTACTTGTGCGGGGTGTACTCCCAATCCGTGGTGAGGATGGGGCCCGACGGGCAGTTCTCGAGCATGGTCTCGATCATGTCGATCGAATCGTAGACCTCCTGGATGCGGACGGCGGTACGGCCGAAGGCATCGCAGGTGTCGGCCGTGGCAGCGTGCATCTTTTGGACGTCCGGATCGGCGTAGCCGTCGAAGGGATGGTCAAAGCGCACATCGCGGGCATAGCCCGAGCCACGCATGAGCGGGCCGACCGGCGAGAAGTCGCGTGCGATCTTGCGGTCCAAGATGCCGATGCCACTCGTACGCTCAATGAAGTTGGGGGTGGAGAGCAGCACGTCGACGAGTTCTTGAACCTCGGAGCGCAGCTGGTGAATGGTCGTGAGCGTGGAGAGCTTCTGCTCGGCCAAAATGTCGCGACGCACGCCGCCGATCACGTTGAGGCCGTAGGTCTTGCGGTGACCGGAGAGCTTCTCGGCCAGGTCCATGGACTTCTCGCGGACGCGGAAGAACTGCTGGAATCCGGAGTCGAAGCCCGTGTAGTGCGACGCCAGGCCAATGTTGAGCAGATGCGAGTGCAGGCGCTCGACCTCGAGCATGATGGCGCGGATGTACTGGGCGCGCGGCGGGACATGAATGCCCTGGGCGCGCTCGACGGCCTCGGCATAGGCCACCGAGTGGGCGCAGCCGCAGATGCCGCAGATGCGGTCCGCGAGGAACGTCACGGCGTCATAGTTCAGGCGAGTCTCGGCAACCTTCTCCATGCCGCGGTGCACGTAGAACAGACGGTAGTCGGCGTCGACGATCGTCTCGCCCTCGACGAACAGGCGGAAGTGGCCAGGCTCATCGGAGGTAATGTGCAGCGGGCCCATGGGGACGAGCGTGGTCTCCTTGCCCTTGGTGTCGGCCAAGAACTCGTAGTTTTCCATGTCGCTCGCAGGAGCGGGACGGAAACGATAGTCCATGGAGTCCTTGCGCAGCGGATACAGGCCGCTGGGCCAGTCATCGGGCAGCACCAGGCGGCGACGATCGGGCAGACCCTCGGGAATCAGGCCGAACATATCGCGCAGCTCGCGCTCGCCCCACACGCAGGCGGGGACGAACGGCGTCACGGACGGGAACGTCATCTTGGCGGGGTCGACCTCGGTGCGCACGGTCACCCAGCCGGGGTCCTCCCCCTCCATGGAGATGACGTAGTACACGGCGTAACGGCCGCACAGGCTGCGCTCATCGTTGCCGATGATCACGGGAATCCAGCCGTAACGCTCGTAGTACAGGTAGTGGACGGCCTCGGGCAGCTTGTCCTGCTTGACGGTAATCGTCAGCTGGTCCTCGCACTGCCACTCGACCTTCTCGATGCAGCCCGGAACGGCGCGGCGCAGGGCCTCGACATGGCTCTCGCAGCGGCGGGCATACACCTTGTTCTCAGTTTCAATCATTCGTTACTCCACCTCGCTCTGAGCGGTCTCGGTACCGAACACAGCGCGGTACATCGGCGTCGCGTGAAGTTCCTCGGTGCTCTGCTCGAGCACGATGCCGGTCGCGGTCTCCACACCGTGCACGAGGGGCAGCGGGGTGGCGATGCCAAACCACAAGATCATGACAGCCAGGATGATTTCGGGGATAAGCATGAGCACCGGGGCCTCATGCTTGCCCATGCCCTGGGGCGCATGGCCGAATACCGACTTGAGTGCGATACGGGTGAGCGCGGAGATGGCCACGGTAAGACCGAGGGCGACCACGACGACCAGCCACATAGGACCGGCGGTAACACCGGCGACAAACGTCAGGAACTCGGAGATAAACATGCCAAAGGGCGGGAAGGCACCAAGACCGAGCAGCGCCAGGACGGCGAGCGCGGCGGTTGCGGGCGCAACCTCGACGACGCCCTGGATCTTGGCCAGGCTACGCGTGCCAAAGGCGTGCTGGATGTTGCCGGACACGCAGAAGGCAAGCGTCTTGGTAAAGCCGTGGAACACGCAGTGCAGCAGGGCCGCGGCGATACCCAGCGGGCCACCGATACCCAGGCACAGGGCGATAACGCCCACGTTCTCCACAGACGAGTACGCAAAGCGGCGCTTGAGGTCGTCCTGGCGAAACATCGAAAGCGCCGCCACCAAAATGGACAGCGTGCCGACGATCAGCAGCAAAAGTTGCGGATACTCGGCGCCCACGGCCTGGATAGTAAAGCCGTAGAAGCGCATGATCACAAGCATGGCGCACTTAAGCAGCACGCCCGAGAGCAGGGCCGAGACAGGGCTCGGAGCCTGGGAGTGGGCATCGGGCAGCCAAGTGTGCATGGGGAACAGGCCGGCCTTGGTGCCAAAGCCGATCACGATAAACGCAAAGGCGAGGCGCATGAGCGTCGGATCGAACTGGTCGGCATACGGCAGCACGCACGACAGGAACGCGGCCTCGTGGGCGTTGGGAATCACGTCGGCGGCGTTGGCGTAGATCAGCAGCGTACCGAACAGGCCAAAGGCCACGCCGGCGGTGCAGACCATCGCATACTTCCAAGAAGCCTCGAGGGCCGTCTTGTTCTTGTAAATACCCACGAGGAACACGGTGGAAAGCGTGGTTGCCTCCACGGCGGCCCACGTGAGGATCATGTTGTTGGACAGGCACGCGAGCAGCATGGTGAACACGAACAGGCTAAACAGCGCAAAATACTGCTTGGCGCGCTCGGCGGGCATGGAGCCCTCCTCGATATCGGCCTTTACATAGGGCAGCGAGAACAGCCCCGTAAGAAAACCGATAAAGCCGATGAGCAGCACAAAGATGGCGCCCAGCGAATCGAGGTGGAACCACAGGCCAAAAGCGCTCGCGGTGTCGCCGCTCATAAGGACGTCACCGGCCGTCATAATCGACAGCACCAGGACGGCTGCGACGGAGACCAGGTTGAGACCGGCAAACACGTTATAGGACGTGTTCTTGGGCAAAAACGCCATGACCAGCGAGAACACCAAAGGAGTCGCGAGCAGGGCGAGAATCAACGTTTCCATGGACTACCCCCTCAGCTCGGACAGGTCGCGCGCATCGAGCGAGTGGGAGTCGTCCCAAATGCGACGCACGACGATGGACATGATGATGACGGCAAAGATGGCGTCGGTGGCGATACCGATCTCGATGATCTCGGGAGCGGTGGGAGCCAAAAGCGCGAGCGTCACGTGGCTGCCGTTTTCCATAAGGCAGTATCCAAAGATCTGCTTCATGATGTTGCGCTGCGAGATGATGCAGGTGAGGCCCACAAAGAAGTGAGCGAAGCTAATAGCGAGCGCAGGCGTTGCGACCTCGGCCGTGGGCAGGCTGATCTGCGTCACGACGGCAAAGCAGATCGCGACTTCGACGGCGATGATGCAGATGGCCCACGCGGGCTTAAGGCCGGCCTTGAGCGATGCGTCGCTCGGCTCGCCCATCTTCTTGTATGCGCGGTTAAGGATATAAGGGACCAGGACGACCTTGGTGATAAAGGCAGATCCGGCCCACATAAGCAGCTCCTGCGCACCAGTGGTGACACCGAGCGTGGCGAGCAGTCCCACGAGCACCAGCGACTGCACCGCATACCAGCTGATGGCGTGCTTGATGTTCTTGGAGACGACCACCATGGTGGACGTGACGATCAGAAGGCCGCCAAGGATGTTGACGATCGAATAACCCATGTCGTTCTACCTCCTAACCGATCCAGCTGGCCGAAAGCGGGCCGCTGACGATAACCATGATGATGAGCACGATGAACACGAACGCCATCGCGCGGGGAAGCGGGGCTCCCGCGGCGACCTCTTCGCTCGGCTCGCCGGGCAGGCAATAGCCCATCCACTTGAGGAACCAGGCGAAGGTGGCGACGGTTTCGGCGACCATGATGCACACGAGCACCAGGATCGCAACGTTGCCGGCACCAACAGAGAAGCCGCCGGCGATGATCTGGAACTTCGAGAAGAACGTGTTCATGGGCGGCACGCCGGCAATGGCGAGCGCGGCGACACCAAAGCCCACGCCCGAGATCGGGTACTTCTTTACGATGCCGCGAAGCTTGGGCAGCATACGCGTGCCGAGCGTAAAGGAGAACGAACCGGCGATCAAGAAGAACAGCGTCTTGGCGAAAGCATGGTTAAAGATGTGGCACACGGCGCCATCAAAGGCCAGCTGGCTGCCAAAGATCGAAAGGCCCAGACCAAAGAACACATAGGAGAGCTGGGCGATCGTGGAGAAGGCCAGCAGGCGCTTCATGTCCTTTTGCGGCAGGTACATAAGGAAACCAAAGAGCATGGTGACCATGGCGTCGATAATGGCGACCCAACCCACGATCTCGGGGATCTCGCCGGCAGAGACGAGTGCACGCGCGAACACGCACACGCCGACCTTAACCATCGAGGCGCCATGCAGGTAGGCCGAAACAGGCGTCGGCGCCTCCATGGCCGAAGGCAGCCACATGTACATGGGAACCTGTGCGGACTTGGCCCAGGCCGCAAACAGCACGAGCAAAAGGACGATAGCCTTGAGCTTGGCGTCGAGGCCGGCAATCGCGGTAATGGCGAAGGTACCGGTATGGGCAAACACGATGGCGGCGCCCAGATACAGGCCGAGCGCACCGATATGCGTAATGATCAGAGCCTTCATGCCGGCCTTCTTGGCCGTAGGCGTCATGTAGTAGCTAATGAGGCCCCAAGAGCACGCACCCGTGATCTCAAAGAACACGAGCTGGCCCAAAAGGGTCGAGCTGTACACGAGACCGGCCATGGCGCCGATGAAGGTCGCGAGGTACGCGTAGAAGCGACGACGCGGTGCGTCGGGATGCTCACGGTTATTCTCGCTCATATAGGGAATCGAATAGATCACGACAAGCAGGCCGATACCCACAAAGGCGGGCGCGAGCAGCGTGCTCATGCGATCGAAGGTGAATCCCATGACGAGGGTCTGCCCAAACGAGATCAGGGGGACCTGCGTGTCGGACATGCCGGCGCCAGCGAAATTCGCGGCGAGGGCGATGGTGCAGACCGTCGAGACGGCGGCACCCAAAACGCTGAACCACTTGGCGTACGGACGGGGGAACAGGGCGACGAGCACCGAGGCCACCATCGGGGCCGCGATAGCGACCAAGCCGAGAAGGGACAGACTGACTGCAAATGACATTGTTTCTCCCTTCTCCTACACGCCGACGACCACGAAGACAAACGCCAGAACGGCGATGCCCACGACAGCCCAGGTCTGATTGCCAAGCACCTTAAAACGTGAACGCGAGCAGGAGTTCTCGATCACACCGCATACGACAAAGTCGATAAGGCACTTCACCAGGAAGATGACGGCGCCCAGAACAGCGGCGGCGCCCACGGTCGCGGGCTCGCCCCAGGGGACAAAGATCGCGCAGAACCAGGCGACGACCAGGACCTGTTTCATGGACATGGCGAGCTTGGCCATGGCGAGCGACGGGCCGGAAAGCTCGGCGAGCGGACCTTCCTGAAGCTCTTGCTCGGCCTCGGCCTGGTCAAACGGCAGCTTGCCGAGTTCCATGTAGCAGGCGATCGCAAAGGCGATGCCGGCGAGGATCACGGCGACCGGCGCGTCGATGGCGCCCGTCATGATGTGCTGACCCATGGTGGCGATGTCGGTGGAGCCGCACACCAGGGCGGCGGCAAACAGCGCCAGCAGCATGGACGGCTCGATGAGCACGCTCATGAGCAGCTCGCGAACGCCGCCGATACCGGCGTAGGCGTTGGACGAATCCACGCCGCAGAAGGCGAAGAAGAAGCGGGCGAGCGCCAGGCTGTACATGATGGTGATGGCGTCACCAAAGACCGGGATGGGGCTTTGTGCCGTAAAGAGCGGCAGGCCCATCGCGAGCATAAAGGCGACGGCGAAGAACAGCGGCGGCATAATGCGCAGCGCAAAGCTCGCGTCCTCGCTCTGGGACTCGGGGCGCGCAAAGAGCTTGGCCAGGTCGCGGTAGTCCTGCATGATGCTGGGGCCGCGACGGTTGTGCATCTTGGCGCGGATCACGCGGCCGAGACCGGAGAAGAACGGCGCGACGGCCATGACGACCACGCCCTGCAGAACGGCAAGTACGATGTTGTTCATGCTCTCCCCTCCTTAACCCATTTGCACGGCGAGCACGAGGAACACCACGAGTGCCGCGACGATGTAGCAGATATAGATGCTGTAGTTGCCGCCCTCGAGCTTAGTCGCGAGGTCGGCGAGCTTCTCGACACCCTTATGCGGGGCATCGACGAGAACCTTGTCGGGTACGGGCTCCACAGCCTCGGCCACACCGGTGAGCTTCTGGAAGAAGTGCGCGATGGACCAGCAGACGGCCGTGCAGCGGTCGCGCAGCGTGTAGAGCGGCTGCATAAACCAGGACACCTCGGAGGCAAAGGTCGTGGCCACGACGGGCATATGCTCGTTGGGAGCATAGCCGCACGCCCACGGCTGGGACTTCTGCACCTTACCGACGGTCTTGAGCTTGCGATAACCGCAGGCAAGGCCGACGAGCACCACGAGCGCAATGGCGATCGCGGGCGTGGAGGTGGCAGCGCCGGAGTATTGGTTCATGAGCTCCATGCCCTCGGCGGCAAACACGCCACCGTACGGATGCAGCACGGACGCGGCGACATCGACCAGCACGGGCGCGATCACGGGAGCGCCAATGCCCAGCACGACGCAGATGGCCGCGAGCAGGCCCTGCGCAAACACCATGGGGGCGGGAACCTCCTTGGCATTGGCCGCGGCCTCGGAGCGGGGCGCGGAGGCAAAGGAGACGCCATAGGCCTTGACGAAGCACGTGACAGCCAGCGCGCCGGTAATGGCAAGCGCGACGGCAGCGAACACGGCCACGATCATGACGGCCTTGTCGCCCTGCATGGCGGCGTTAAACAGCGACTGGTAGGTAAACCACTCGGACACAAAGCCGTTGAAGGGCGGGATGGCCGAGATGGCAAGCGCACCAACGAGGAAGCAGATGGCCGTTGCCGGCATACGACGGAACAGGCCGCCCATCTTCTCCATATTGCGGGTACCCGTGGAGTACAGCAGCGCACCGGCGCCCAAGAACAGCTCACCCTTAAACATCGCGTGGTTAAACGTGTGGTAGAGGGCGGCCATCAGAGCCAGGACGGCGATGCCGACAGAGTTGAGCGCCATGGCGGCCATGGAGGCGCCGACGCCGAGCAGAATGATGCCGATGTTCTCGACGGAGTGATAGGCCAGCAGGCGCTTGATGTCATGCTCCTGCAGGGCGAAGGCCACGCCGAGGACCGACGAGATCGCACCGAAGACCATGACCATAAGGCCCCACCAGACCTGAACGCCAGAGGCGGAGAGCAGGTCGAGACCAACCTTGAGGATACCGAAGATACCGATCTTGATCATGCCGCCGGACATGAGGGCCGACACGTTGGACGGCGCCTCGGGATGTGCCTTGGGCAGCCAGCCGTGCAGCGGGATGATACCGGCCTTGGCGCCAAAGCCAAAGAAGGCGAGCACGAAGCACACGGATGCGACCGCAGGGCTAAACTGCGTGGCGCGGAAATCCGCAAAGGCAAACGAGCCACCGGCGAAGTTGGTCATGGTGAGGAAGCTCGTCATGATGAGCACAAAGCCCACGTGAGCGATCACAAAGTAGAGCCAACCGCCGTGGATGGAGTTCTCGTTCTCCTCGATCACGACCAGGAAGTACGAGGTCAGCGACATGAGCTCAAAGGCGACCAGGAACCAAAACACGTTGTCGGCGGTGATGACGAGCATCATGGAAGCCACGAAGGTGTTAAAGAAGAAGCCGGCGCGGCCCTTTTTGCCCGGGTACTCATCAAAGTAGTTGAGACCGTAGATCGAACCGGCAAACGCGAGCACCGAGATGAGCGCCACGAACAGGCCGGACAGCTGATTGAGCAGCAGCTGAAAATGGGCAAACGGGAAGAACACGATGGTGTCGACCGACGTGACATCGCCCAGCACGGCCTGGATACCGGCCGCAAACGAAAGCACCGCGGCGACGGCGCCGATAAGGCAGCCGGCGGTCTTGGCGGCGTTATCGGCCTTGATCAGCAGAACCGAGGCGAGCGCACCGATGCACGAGACGGCAAGCGATGCGATAAACAGCGTCATGCTATCCATTGTTTACGCTCCCTTCTGCTTTCTCGGACAGGCCCTGGGCCACAGCGGTAACGTCGACGACCGGACCGTTTTCGATCGAGCGCAGGCGCTTGGCCTCGTCGAGCTCGCGATCGGCCGCGCCGCCCATGACGGTCAGCGCCTTGGTGGGGCACGCCGCCACACAATGCGGGCCGTCCGGATCGAAGGCGCACAGGTCGCACTTGACAGCGCAGGTGTACTGGCCAGGAGCCCACGTAAGCAGGCTGCTCAGGGACTTAGGATACGAAGGCGTCGGGTCGCACATGCCTGCGACACCGGCGATAGACGTGCCATCCGGATGGATGGCACCGAAGGGGCACGCGATAGCGCACAGCCTGCACCCGATGCACTCCTGCTCCTTGACGTGGATGCGGTCGCCATCGTGCTCGATGGCATTCACCGGGCAAACCTCGGCGCAGGGGGCACCCTCGCAATGGTGGCAGGCAAGGGCGGCCGAAATACCGCCGGTCTTCACGAGCGCCAGGCGCGGCGTATCCTGAAGACCCTGCATCCGGTGGGCGTCGGCACAGGCGGACTGGCATGTTCCGCAGCCGATGCACCTCTCCGGGTTGATGTCGATGAAGCGGTTCATCCCCACTTCCTTTCAAAATAACGGGCCGGGCTCCCGAACGTACGGGACGCCCGGCCCAAAAAGCCAACGAGAACGGGACTACACGATTTGGTTCACGTGCGTCTCGTCGTCGAACTTGGCGGCGCCGGGCTCAACATCCTGGGGAGCGGCGGCGTCCACCAGAGCCTGCTTGAGCTCGGTGTACTGACGCTCGACCTCGCCCTCTGCCCAAACCTGGTCGGCAATGGCGTCGACCTGGCAGGCGGAAAACTTGTCCTCGGGCGTATGCGAGACCGGGTCGACCTTGTGCATGGTCAGCTCGTTGCACTTGCCGATCCACCACTGGTAGGTCATATAGACCGTGCCCTTGTTGATACGGTCGCTCACATCGGCGCGGCTGTATACCTGGCCGCGGCGGCTGTGAATCGAGACGATGTCGCCGTTCTTGATGCCGCGCGCCTGGGCGTCCGCGGGATTCATGCGGACAAAGCCGGGCTCGTCGGCAAGCAGTGCCAGCGTCTTGCAGTTGCCGGTCATCGAGCGGCAGCTGTAGTGGCCGACCTCGCGGACGGTGCACAGAATGAGCGGGTACTCATCGTCGGGAAGCTCGGAGGGCGCCTCCCAGTCGTGCGCCATCAGGTTGGCGCGGCCGTCCTTGGTGGTGAACTTGCCACCAGCGAACATGTCGGGCGTACCGTGGTCGTTCACATCAGTGCTCTTGACCGGCCACTGGGCGTAGCCGCCCTCGGGAGCCATCTTCTCGTAGGTCGCGCCCACAAAGTTGGGGCACAGACTAATGCACTCGTTCCAGATCTGCTCGGTGTTATCGTAGTGCATGGGATAGCCCATGCGCGTGGACAGGTCCGCGAAGATCTCCCAGTCGTGACGGCACTCGCCCTTGGGCGGAACAGCCGCGTCAAAGTGCTGGAAGCTACGGTCGGATGCGGTAAAGACACCCTCGTGCTCGCCCCAAGAGGTAGCGGGCAGGATGACATCGGCGAGCATGGTCGTCTGCGTCATAAAGATGTCCTGGCAAATGAACAGATCCAGCTCGGAGAGCGTCTTGCGCATACCGGCCGAATCGGGCTCGGTCTGCACCGGGTCCTCGCCGTAGTTGTAGAAGCAGTGCACCTTGCCCTCGTCGACCAGGTGACCCAGGTCGGTGAGCTTGTAGCCCTCCTCGAGCGGGAGCTTTTCCTCGGGCACGCCCCAAGCCTTGGCAAACTTGGCACGCACTGCCGGGTCGGTGACCTTCTGGTAGCCAGGGTACAGGTTGGGCAGCATGCCCATATCGCAGGAGCCCTGGACGTTGTTCTGGCCACGCACGGGCGCGAGGCCGGAATTGGGTTTGCCGATCTGGCCGGCAACGCAGGCGATGGAGGCGATGGTGTGCACCGTCTTCAGGTTCTGCTTCTGCTGGCATACGCCCATACCCCAGCCAATGATGGCAGAGGGCTTCGCCGTGGCGTACATCTCGGCAGCTTGGTGGATCAGCGCGGGCTCGACACCCGTGATGTCCTGTACGGATTCGGGAGTGTAGTTCTTGATGGTCTCCCACCACTCGTCAAAGCCGTTCGTGTGCTCGGCGACGAATTCCTTGTCGTAGAGGCCATCGTTGACCAAGCAGTTGGCAAAGGCGTTGAGGAACGCAACGTTGCAACCGTTCTTGATCGGAAGGTAGAGATCGGCGATACGCGCGGTTTCGATATGGCGCGGGTCGGCGACGATGATCTTGCAACCCTTTTCTTTGGCTCGCACGATACGCCTTGCGACGATGGGGTGCGAATCGGCAGGGTTATAGCCGAAGAGGAAAATGCAGCCCGCATCCTCCATACCGGGGATGGAGCATGACATGCAACCTGAACCAACCGTGTCCATCAGACCGAGGACAGTAGGGCCGTGTCAAGTACGGGCGCAGTTGTCCACGCTGTGGGTGCCGATGCACGCACGCGTAAACTTCTGCATGACGTAGTTCGCCTCATTGCCGCCGCCTCGCGAAGAGCCGGTGGTCATGACAGCGTTAGGACCATATTCGTCAATTATGGCCTGCATCTTAGATGCGGTGAAATCCAGTGCCTCGTCCCAGCTTACGCGCTCAAGATCCGCGCCCTTAGTGCGGCGGATCATCGGGTGCAGTACGCGAGGAGTCAAGATCTTGGTGTCGTTGATGAAGTCGTAGCCGCTCATGCCCTTAAGGCACAGCTCGCTCTGGTTGGTGATGCCGTTGAGCGGTTCGGTACCCACGACCTGGCCGTTTTGGACCAGGAGGTTAAACTGGCAACCGGCGCCGCAATACGGGCAAATCACTTTATGCTTCTCCATGACACCCTCCTTCCTTTCTCTGCTACCGAATGCTCGGCATTTATTTGACAATCATTGGGCCTGTCGTCCCGACGCTTACGCCTCGTTTTCGATGGTGGCGCGGGCACGCTCGGCAGTCAGTTCTGCCAGGCGCTCCTCGTCTACCAGGGTGAGACCCTTGGTCGGGCACGCCTCGGCACACGCCGGGCCGCCGGGACGGTCCACGCACAGGTCGCACTTGAGCACGAAGCTCTTAGTCTGCGAACCCACGCGAACGTCGCCCATCAAGACGGGGACCTGCGTGGTCGCCACGCTCACGGCGCCAAAGGGGCATGCCATGACGCAGCTCTTGCAGCCGATGCAGTTGTCCTCGTTGACGCCGATACGATGGTTCTTTGGATCAAAGAACAAGGCGCCCGTAGGACAGGCCTTCGCGCACGGAGCGTCCTCGCAGTGGTGACATGCCACCGGCGCGGAAATCTCGTAGGTGCGCGTTACGCGCAAGCGAGGTGCGGCGATGTTGCCGGGAATATCGTGTGCCTCGATGCACGCCGCCATACAGGTTTGGCACCCAATGCAGCGTGAAGAATCAGCCACGACTCGTTTATTGCCCATGTTGTTCACTCCCTCCTGAATCCCATGTCGAAGAGACCCTGTCGACGTTGCCCCGGACCGCCCGTGGTCCGGCATCGGCGTATCGAGCGCATGCGGCGAAACAAGCACTTCGATAGAATTCCTCCAACGATATACAGGTTAAATATACGCAGTTGCAGGTGGCAAACTTGAGCATAGGCCCTGCAATACGGGTGTATTGCAGGGGTTTTGGCAGGTTGGAATTATTCTCTGATAGCTATAAAGGTGAGTGTATTACATGCGTACGCCTCAGAGATTTTTACGCGCTCTCACTTTGGATGTACTACGCTTGTATTCGTGTTAATGGTTATTTACTTGAGTAAAATAAAGTAATGGTTATAAGATTCTAAGATGTCGGCTATGCCGCATTTGACCGACTATATTGCACGCTAGCTAAGGGAGGGCAGTGATGTCATCGACGCAAAAACGAGCCATCCTGCAGGTGCGCATTCGCGAGGAAGACAAGCAGCATGCCGAGCATCTCTACGACGCCATGGGCACATCGCTCGCCGAGGCCGTCCGTCTATTTGTCGCGCAGAGCATTTTGATGCGCAAGCTTCCCTTTCAGCCAGTCGCCGTGCGCTCAAAGGACGGCACCGCCGCCTATGGATCGCTCAAAGCATATGGTGACCCCAATCGCCGCGCCGAGGAGCGCAATGCCTGGATTGAATACCTTGCCACAGAAAGTGACGATTCGATTTTGGGCCCCGAGGAAGTAGATATCCATGAGTAGCACCATCATCGACGAGACCGTCATCCTGCGCTACCTGCTTGACGACGACGAGGTTCTGTCACCGCGCGCCGCCAAGGTCATCGCCACGCGCACCGCTCGTGTCTACCCCGAAATCATCACGCGCGTCGTGGTCACGCTGCGCGACGTCTATAAGGTTCCCCGCGTTGAGATTACTGCGGCCATGAAAAGTCTGCTCGATGACGTTATGGTCGACGAGCCCACCGTTGTCGCCCTTGCCGTCAAACTCTTTGGCAAGACCCATATGGACTTTACCGACTGCCTCCTCGCAGCCCGAACCGCTATCTACAACGATGATGTCGTGAGCTTTGGCAAGCCCATCATCCAAGGCATGATCGATTACCGCCGCAAGCGCCAAACCGTAGCCGAAGCCCGCAACCGCAGCACCGACTCCACCATCGACAAGCTCCGCCACCGCCCCCGCAGCTAACCCCATCCCCACCTAAGTTGCGGTGAAATAGTTCCTGGATTTAGGCTTATTCGAGCTTTTCAGGAACTATTTCACCGCAACTTTTTGTAAGGGTGGTTTTTAGTGCCGCCGAGGGGCCCTAATCGACCGTTTGCCGATACGTTTGGCTCTGACTCATGACTCTGACCTGCCCCGTCAAGCTTTTGGTCAGTTCATGGCAAGGTCTGGCGGAGCAAATATGGGATAGCGTAGTGTCATTCACTCCCCCTCGAGACCATGGGGTCGAAAATGAGTCATGATAAACGCTGCTCCAAACCGCAAGCAGAGCTGTTCTTCCGGTTATTCGAGGCCCATCATGGCGGGCACCTGTTTGTAGCTACCAGAAAATGGGATGAGCGCTGTGCCTACGCGCTCATGCAAAAAGAGATGATTATTCGACTCTACAACCATGTCTACGCTGATCCCGCGTATTGGAATGACCTCGGCGTCGAAGATCGCATCTTTCAATTGGCATCCGCTATTGCGGTCGTTGAACCGAATGCCGTGTTTTGTGGAGCAACGGCGGCACTGCTCTATGGCATCGGTTCTGCATATTCGCTTCTCGACAAGGTGCAAGTGCTGTTGCCGCGTTCCACCAGACGCGATATGTACGAATTCGTTGAATACCGACGCTGGCGGCCGGGCGACGTATGGCAGCTCGGTCCTTTTACGTTAACGAATCCATATCGCACGGTGGTCGACATCGCCCGAACTAACGCTTTTCGATATGCACTAGGCTATGTCGACGGGTTGGCTCGTGAGTACGGTGTCGAGCGTGAAGAATTGCGTGCATATGCACAAACGAACTGCCGCGGACTGCACGGCATCGCGCGCGCATTTGACGTTTTTGAACACATGGATGGCAGATCGGATAACGGTGGAGAATCCGAAGCACGGGCGGCAATGATTCTGGCGGGAGTTGCCGCTCCCGAACTTCAGGTTGAAATCACTCGACCGGGAAACGCCGGCTATTATTTGGCAGATTACGGCTGGCAGATGCCAAACGGCTCTTGGATGCTGGCTGAGCTGCATGGACTAGGCAAGTTTGAGGACGAGTCCCAAAATGATCCGGAACATACTGCGGCAAAAACCTATCGAGCTGCCCTCATGCGCGACGCGAACCTGCGTGCCATGGGCCACAACGTCATTCATTTCAAGCTCTCAGACACCTACGATGTCAAAGCGTTCGGCTCCATGATGCGCGGCTACGGTATACCAACTACAAAACCCTACGCAGACTCCTGACCGGCTGTCCTCATCTTCTCGACAACAGAACCCATCATCGACCCAGCCCGCTCGGCCTCAATAAGTTGCGGTGAAATAGTTCCTAGATAACAGCTTTTGCGGCTTATCCGGGAACTATTTCACCGCAACTTAGGAGGGGATGTGGGGTCCCCGGCGTGTATATGAAAACGGCTCTGGCACCAAATAGAGCCAAAGCCGTTAAAACTATCTTATGGAGCGGGCGACGGGAATCGAACCCGCGTCATCAGCTTGGAAGGCTGGGGTTCTACCATTGAACTACGCCCGCAAGATATGGTCGGGACGACAGGATTTGAACCTGCGACATCCTGCTCCCAAAGCAGGCGCGCTACCAAACTGCGCCACGTCCCGAAGGTGTTGAGCAGCTAAGGTCTAAACCTTGCGTGTCCCAAAGCGAAGGAAATTATAGGGGAGACTCCCCGCCTGTGCAAGCATTGATGCCTTAGCTCCTCGAATGTGCGACAAAACGACTATGGAGCAGACCGATCACAAAGGCAACCACGGCAACCGGCGCCCACGCGGCTCCAATGTCCGCAAGCGGCAGCGCATCGAACGGCAGCCACGCGCCCGCAAAGAACGCATCGCGGACCGAGGTGATCACACTCTGCACAGCAACCACGCCGCCGACCCACACCCACACCTGCGGATGAGCGTCGCAAAAGCCGTGCACCAGGCCCATAAGTACCAGCACAATGGCAACAGGATACAGGGCGTTGAGCATAGGCACCGAGAACATAAGAATCACGTCGAGGCCCACGTTGGAAAGCACGCACGAAAACGCCGCGAACACAAAGGCGAGAACCGCAAAGGGGCGGCGCATGGCCTCCTCGGAAGCCTCTGCTCCCCCTTTGACCACATACGTCTCGCAGAAGTAACGCGAGCAGCAGCTGATAAGACCAATGCACACGTTCATGCAGGCTAGGAAGAAAATCGCAAAGACGACAACCGTGCCAGCAAGACCAAAGTGCATAGAGGCCGAACGCGCAAGGATGGCGGCACCGTTGGTAGCGTCGGGCATCACGGTGCCGAGCTGCATACCGGCAAGGCCCAAGCCGCAGTAGATGATGGCCATGAGTACGCCGGCGATCACACCGGAACGCGAAATCTCGAAGGCCACGCGCTTGTCATCGGTAACACCCAGCTCGTGGATGGTCTCGGCGATGATGATGCCAAAGGCGAGCGACGCAAGCAGGTCCATCGTCTGATAGCCGGTCAAGAAGCCCTGCACGGCAGCGCCCGCATCATAGGGAGCCTGCGGCGTGGCAGCCGGCCCCAGCGGTGAGATCACGGCAGCGCCGACAACGAGCACAATGAGCGCGATGAGCGCGGGGCCCGTAATGCGACCGAGCACGCGCGTGATGACGCCGGGACGCAGCGTAAGCGCAAACGCGACGACAAAGAAGGCGACGGCAAACACCAGGCGAGCCGTGCCGAGCGATACGCCCTCGGGCAGCAGCGGCACCAGCATCTCGAAGGCCGTGGAGCTCGTACGCGGAATGGCCAGGCACGGACCGATCGCCAGGTAGACCGCCGCGACAAAGAACTCGCCAAACTTGGGGTGCACGCGGCCGGCAAGCTCGCGCGCCGTTCCGGCGAGCGCGACGGCGATAAAGCCCATAACAGGCAGACCGATAGCAGCAATCAAAAAGCCGATCATGGCAAGCGGCGTGGCTGTGCCGGCCTGAAGTGCCAGCAGTGGCGGAATAATGAGGTTGCCGGCGCCAAAGAGCATCGAGAACAGGGCGATGCCAACGGTGACGACATGGTCGGAGCGCAGACCGCGCGGGGCGGATGAAGCCATGGGTCCACCTTTCGGGTTGAAACAAAAAATGGGACGGGCAAAAACACCCGTCCCGCAAGTATATACGCTCTAGCAGGCTAAATCGCGCAAAGCGTCGATCGCGGTGTCGACTTCCTCGTCCGTGTTGAAATACCCAAACGAGAAGCGAACGACACCCTGGCGTTCGGTCCCGAGCGCACGGTGCATGAGCGGAGCACAATGGGCACCGGGGCGCGTCGCAATCCCCCACCCTTGCATGAGCGCGTCCGAGATCTCAGCAGAGTCGATATCACCCACGTTGAGTGAGACGATCGCCGAGCGCACGGGCTGGTCAAACGCACCGTAGAGCGCAATGCCGGGAATTTCGCGAACACCGGCGAGGAAGCGCTCTGCAAGCGAGCGCTCATGCGCCGCAATCGCCTCGACCCCGCCTTGTGCCTCGATAAAGTCGAGACCGGCAGAAAGTCCCGCGATGCCATGGCCGTTAAGCGTGCCCGCCTCAAGGCGCGTGGGCCACTCAAGCGGCTGCAGCGCATCGAAGCTGTGCACGCCCGTGCCGCCCATGGCCCACGGAGCCACGTCAATGCCTTCCGCTACGGCCATGCCGCCGGTGCCTTGGGGTCCCATGAGCCCCTTGTGGCCGGTAAAGCACACGACGTCGAGCCCCATGGCCTTCATATCGATACGCGCCGAACCGGCAGACTGAGAGGCGTCAACGATCACCAGAGCGCCGGCCGCATGGGCTATGGCCGCCACGCGCGCAATGTCGACCGCGTTGCCGGTCACATTAGAGGCATGCGTCACCACCACGGCACGCATGCCCGGCGTGACCAACCGCTCGAGCTCGTCATAGTCGAGCGCGCCGTTCGCGTCGCAGCCCGCATGCTCAATGGTCACACCCTGCTCGGCCTCCAGGCGGTTGAGCGGACGTAGCACCGAATTGTGCTCGAGCACCGTTGTGACCACGCGGTCGCCGGGGCGCACCACCCCGTTGATGGCGGTGTTGAGCGCCGCCGTAGAGTTGGGCGTAAAGCACACATGGTCCGCCCTCGGGCAACCCAAAAGGCGCGCAAGCTTGGCACGGCAAGCGTGAATCGTACGAGCGGCATCGAGGGCACCCGACGTGGCGCCGCGCCCGGCATTGCCAAGCGAGCACATCGCCTGCGTCACGGCATCGATGACCGTCTGTGGCTTGTGCATGGTCGTCGCCGCGTTATCCAGGTAGATCATCGCACGACCTCCCACATATCGATCACGGTAAAGCCCTCGGTGGGGACGCCCGCCGCGGCAAGCTCGCCGCGTAGCAGTTCCTCATCGGCAGGCAGGGCTTTCCACGCCAGACCGCAGCCAGCGGCGACCTCCCCGGGCACGGGAATCGTTCGCCCGGGAAGGCCGCGCTCGATACACAGGGACTCGCAGCCCATGGCGGCCGCCGTGGTGGGAAACGTGATGACAAGCGCCGGGCGCTTCTCCCTCATGGCAACTCCAACCAATACGCTACGGGCGCACGACGCGCACGGCCTGCTCCATCTTCTCCACGATCACGTACATGTTGGTGACCTCGCCCACGGCAAGCTGGTCCTTGATGCCATAGTGGTCGAGGCAGGTGCCACAGGTGAGAATCTCGACACCCTGCTCCGCCAGGCCCTTCAGGTCGTCGAGCACCGGCGAGCCCTCGACGGTGAGCTTGGCGCCACCGTTGTAGAACAGCATGGTCGCGGGCAACTCCTCCTGCTGCGTCACGGCGAAGATAAAGGCCTTCATGAGTTTGTGGCCCAGCTCGTCGTCGCCACGGCCCATGCAATCGGTGTAGACGGAAATGACGAGTTTGCCCTTGCCGGCGCTGGCATCACAAAAGGCAGCGCCATCCTGCTCGGGATCGACCACGGCAACGGCACCTGAGATCGCCACGGTCACGTGCCACTCGGCGTCAGAAACCTTCTCGACCGAGGCCGTGCAGCCCTTCTCCTGTGCCATCTTGGAGATGTTCTTGACGGCGGTCTCGTTATCGACCGAGGTCACGACGGTGCCCTCGCCATCGAGCTGCTTCAGGGCTTTGAGCGTCTTGACGACGGGCAGCGGGCAGGCATCGCCCATGGCATTGACTTCAATTTTGGTAGACATAGTTTTCCCTTTCGAATAAATCGTTTTAGGACAGTACATAGCTCAATAAACGTGTCGTTAACGGACAACGTGGACGGCAGGACCGCCTGGCACCGGCTCGCACACGCGACCGACGACGGCGGCGATACGTCCTTCGGCATGCAGACGGCGCGCAAGCTCATCCACATCGGCAGCAGGTGCCGCGATAAGCAGGCCACCAGACGTCTGTGGATCGTACAGCGCGTCGAGCATACCCGGCTCCAGGTCCTCGTCGGCAGCCACGCGCGGGCCAAAGAAGTCCTGGTTGCGATAGGAGCCCGCGGGGATAATGCCCAGGCGCGCCATGTCGAGCACCTGATCAAAGAGCGGCACCGCCCCAGACGCAAGCTCAATCTGCGCGCCCGAACCCTCAGCCATCTCGCACGCATGCCCAATCAGGCCAAATCCCGTAATGTCGGTGCAGCCGTGAAGTTCGAGCCCCTCGGCCAGACGAATCGGCGCCTCGTTGAGGGTGCGCATCGAGTCAAACATGGCTGCGGCCTCGTCCTGCTCGACGAGCTCGCCCTTAATGGCCGTGGTGATAATGCCCGAGCCGATCGCCTTGGTCAGCAGCAGGACATCGTCCATGCGTGCGCCGCTGTTGGCGAGCATGCGGTCGAGCGCGACAAAGCCGCTCACGGACAGGCCGTACTTGGGCTCGTCGTCGTTGATGGTGTGACCGCCCGCGATGGAGCAACCCGCCTCGACGCACTTGTCGGCGCCGCCCGCCAGAATCTGACCGGCAACCTCAACGCCCAGACAGCTCGGGATGCACAGCAGGTTCATGGCATGGCTCGGCCGCCCGCCCATGGCGTAGATATCCGACAGCGAGTTGGCCGCGGCAATCTGGCCAAACAGAAACGGGTCGTCGACCATCGGCGGGAAGAAGTCGATGGACTGCACGAGCCCCAAGTTCTCCCCTACGCGGAAGACGCTCGCATCGTCGGAGGTATCGAACCCCACGAGCAAGTTGTCGTTATGCACATTGGGTAAATCGCCCAGGACCTGGGCGAGGGCTCCGGGGGCCAACTTAGCGGCTCAACCGCTCGCGGCCGTCATGGACGTGAGCCTTATGGTGTCTTTAGCCATACGAACCCCCTTCCAACAAATCAACGACTTTAAGTATACGCCCCAGGCACGCTTCCCAAGAGACCACCGACGGCTCAAACGTCGAAGGCGGTGCCGCAAGCGCCTGCGCGATAGCATCTGCCAGTGCGCGCTCAAACAACGGAAGATCGGCCGCCACGGGCGTGTCGACATCCGTCATACGCGGCGACGCCACCCACGTCACGGGAGCACCGGGAAGCATCGCCTCCATCCAGGGACGAACGCCGGGCAAATCGGTCGCCACAACTTTGCAGCCGCACGCGAGGGCCTCGATCGTCACGAGCGGCAGACCCTCGTAAAACGAAGGCAGCACAAAGACGTCGGAACTGCGGTAGGCACGCACGAGCCCATCGCTATCCAGGCGCCCCGCCAGCGTCACCGGCACATCTGAGGCCGCGGCCAAGCGCTCGATACGCGCGTACTCGGCATCGTCCCCGCGGCCGCCCACAAGTACCAAGCCAGATGGGCGGACGTCATCGTCAATCGGCAATGACACGGCTCGGACCAGCGACTCGACGCCCTTTTTAAAGCAAATCTTACCCACGTACACAAGCGATCCCGGCCGCCTCGCCACGCTTGCGTCGCGGCAGAAGACGCGATGGTCGTAGCCCGTCCCAATCACGTGGATGCGATCGGCATCGACGCCGCACACCAGGCCAATCTGCTCAGCCTGCTCAGCATGGAGCGCAAAGACGGCATCGAGCCGACGAACTGCACTTACGATGCGATCGCGCTCGAGAGCATGCGAACGCAGCTGGCGCAGGTCGGTCGAATGGCACACGGCAACAACCGGCACGCCCCGGACGCACTCGCGCGCCAATGCGGTCACCAGATACAGATGATGACAGAGCACCAGATCGGGCCGAAACTCAGCCACCGCCCGATCGATTGCAGCGGCAAATGCCCGCTCAAATGCCTTGAGCATCGAAGGCGTCAGGTCACGATAGCGCGTGGAGGGATAGGGCATGACATCGGACATACCGCAGATGGGAAACGGCAGCTCGGACGACTCGAACGGTACGGCAAACACGGCAGCACGCCGGTCCAGCTCGCCTTGGGTATCACCCGGTGCCGCGCCGCAAAGCACGGCGGCGCGATGCCCCGTCTCGATCTGCTCGCGCACGAGCGCGGCAAGGTAGGTGCCGCTGCCGGTGCTATCTGGTTTTTGTGCCGAGATATT
>CABQZS010000257.1 GCA_902468695.1 uncultured Collinsella sp. | reverse complement strand
CATCTCGGCCCCGCTAGCGATTCAGGCCGTGCGTCGCGCCGCCGGCATCGAGCTTTCGGCCGCGCTTGCCCGCGAGCTCGAGGGCGTGCAGATTCCCAAGTTTGCCACGGACGAGTATTCCTGCCGCCGCGTGCCCGGCGTCGATTCTAGCGAGGTGCGCTAATGGCTGCCAAACTCATCGATCTTTCCTTTACGCTCAACGGCCGCAAGGTCAAGGTTCAGATTGCCCCCGACACTATGCTCTTTTCGTTGCTGCGCGAGCAAGGCTGTGCATCGGTGCGCTGTGCCTGCGAAACCACCAACTGCGGCCTGTGCACGGTGTGGCTCGATGGCGACCCGGTGCTGAGCTGCTCGGTTCCCGCCGCCCGTGTTGAGGGTCATACCATCACCACGCTCGAGGGGCTCAAAGCCGAGTCCGAGGCGCTCGCCCGCGCAATGGCTGCCGAAGGCGCCGAGCAGTGCGGTTTTTGTGCCCCCGGCCTTATCATGAACGTGCTGGCGCTCGCCCGCGCCGCCAAGGAGGACCCGAGCCTCGTCGCCACGCGCGAGGAACTCTCGCGCCAGCTCGCCGGCAACCTCTGCCGCTGCAGCGGTTACGAGAGCCAGCTGCGCGCCATCGTGCGCTTCCTCAACGAGTCTGGCGTGCAGGTTGGCTTTGAGATGCCCGAGCTGCCCGTCAACGAGACGAGCTGCGACGGTGTCGCGTACAAGCAGATCACCAAGAAGCAGCCCAAGAAGGACTCGAAGGCCCTGCTCGAGGGTCGTCCCGTCTACACCGGCGATATGGTGCCCGCCGGTGCGCTCATCGTCAAACTTAAGCGCAGCCCCTATGCCCGCGCCAAGATCCGCTCCATCGACACGTCGCGCGCCCTGAAGGTGCCTGGCGTGGTGGGCGTCTACACTTACGAGGACGTTCCCAAGCGCCGCTTTACCATTGCCGGCCAGAGCTATCCGCAGCCCTCGCCCTACGACCGCCTGATCCTCGAGAACCTCGTGCGCTACCAAAACGAGGAGGTGGCGATCGTCGCCGCCGAGACCGAGGAGGCTGCCGACAAGGCGCTCAAGCTCATCAAGGTCGACTATGAGGTACTCGAGCCGCTGCTCGATTTTACCCAGGCGCTCGATAACGACATTGTGGTCCACCCCGAGGGCGACGTGACCTTTATGTTCCCGCAGGGCGGCGACGTCCCGCGCAACTTGGTATGCAGCGGTACCAGCGACTTTGGCGACTTGGACGAGGCCTTTGCCCAGAGCGACATCGTCTTCACCCGCACCTACACCAGCCAGGCCACGCAGACCGCGCCCATGGAAACCTTCCGTGCCTTCGCGACGACCGACGCGTTCGGCCGCATTTCGGTGACCACCTCTACGCAGGTGCCCTTCCACGTGCGCCGCATGGTCGCGCAGTCGCTCGACATTCCGCAGTCGCAGGTGCAGGTCATTAAGCCGCGCATCGGCGGCGGCTTTGGCTCCAAGCAGACGGGCTGCTGCGAGATCTTCGTTGCGTTCGTGACGCAGCAGACTGGCCGTCCGAGCTATTGCTGTTACACCCGCGAGGAGACCATCACTGCGGGCAACTCGCGCCACCAGATGCAGATGACCGTCAAGCTGGGCGCCATGAACGACGGCACCATCACGGCCATCGACTTGCACACGCTGTCCAACGCCGGCGCGTATGGCGAGCACGCTACCACGACGATTGGCCTGTCGGGCCACAAGAGCCTGCCGATCTACAACCACGTGAAGGCGAGCCGCTTTAGCTGGGACGCCGTCTACACCAATACCAACCGCGGCGGCGCGTATCGCGGCTACGGTGCCACCCAGGGCCAGTTTGCCGTGGAGAGCGCCGTCAACGAGCTCGCCGACATGCTGCACATGGACCCCGCCGACCTGCGCCTTAAGAACATCGTGCGCGAGGGCGAGATCATGCCGCAGTACTACAACGAGAAGCTCAACGCCTGCGCGCTCGACCGCTGCCTGCTGCGTGCGATGGACATGATCGGCTGGCGCGACAAGCCGCTGGCTGTGGACCTGGGCGACCGCGTGCGCGCCCTGGGCTGCGCGCTCACCATGCAGGGCTCGGGCATCTCCAACGTGGACATTGCCGGCATCGACATGCGTCTGGAAGAGGATGGCTTCATTACCATCGGCACCGGTGCCACCGATAACGGCATGGGCGTCGACACGATCCTGGCGCAGATTGCCGCCGAGGAGCTGGGCGTGGAGAGCTCGCTGATCGTGGTGCGCGGCGTGGACACCGATGTGTCGCCGTTCGACGCCGGCTCGTACGCGAGTTCGGGCACGTACGTGACGGGCCTGGCAGCCAAGAACGCCGCGGCCGAGCTGCGTGAGAAGATTTGCGCCAAGGCCGCCCAGATGTGGGACGTGGACGCCGCCGATGTGGTCTTCGATGGTCAGTATGTGCGCCTGTCCGACGAGCGTGCCGCGCGCGAGCAGAACCGCTACCTCACGCTGCGCGACTTTGCCAACCTGTGCGTCAAGAACATCGCGGGCGGCGACGCGCTCACTTCGCATGCTTCTGCCTGCCTGCCCGTTTCGCCTCCGCCGTTTATGGCCGGCATTGCCGAGGTCGAAGTCGACAAGGCCACCGGCAAGGTGACTGTGGTGGACTATGCGGCGGCTGTGGACTGCGGCACCGTGATCAACGAGGCGCTCGCGCGCGTCCAGGCCGAGGGCGGCATTGCCCAGGGTATCGGTCACGCTCTCTACGAGATCGTGGAGCACGACGACCGCGGTCGCCTGCGCACCGGCAACTTTATGAGCTACAAGCTGCCCACGCGCCTGGATATCGGCAGCATTCGCGTGGCCTTTGAGCCGAGCTACGAGCCGACGGGTCCGTTTGGCGCCAAGTCGATCGGCGAGGTCGTCATCAACACGCCGCTCGCCGCCGTGGCATCGGCCGTCGCACACGCTACCGGCCATCAGGTTCGCTCGCTGCCGATCACGCCGGAGAAAGCACTGCTGGGGGAGTAGCGGGTCAGCGAACAAGTCGTAATGGGCGGGGCGGGACAACTCGTCCCGCCTTTTG
>CABQZS010000256.1 GCA_902468695.1 uncultured Collinsella sp. | reverse complement strand
CATCTGCCCGACGAGGTCATCTTTACGTTTGATATGGCGCTCAAGCACATCGAGGTGCTGGGTCGCACGGCGCACAATCTGTGCGAATCGGTCATGCTGCGCAGCGTTGGCCGTGCGCCTGAGGGATTTTCGCGTACCGATTCGATCGCGGGTATCATGGGCATGACCTTTATCAAGGCGATGGAATGCAGCCGCGCGATGGACGAGGCTATGCTTTGCCGCGGCTTTGCCGGTGCGTATCCGGCTCCCGCGCGCGCCGGGTTTGGCTGGCGCGATGCCGTTTACGCAGCCGTTGTGGTTCTGCTCGCCGTGTTGTGCGCGGTGCTGTAGCGCGGGCGGTCGAGCCGTCGATGTGGATAGGGAAGGGCGACGTTTTGGCAAACGATACAAATGGCGCGATGTGCGCGAGCGGTGCTGCCGGCGCCGAGACCACGCCGCTCATCGAGTTTCGCGACGTGGTGTTTTCCTATGCGGGTCATACGGTGGTCGACGGCGTTTCGCTGCAGGTGGATCGTGGTGAACTCGTTGCTCTGCTTGGTCCTAACGGTTGTGGCAAGACGACGATCATGCGCCTTATCAACGGCCTTGAGCTCGCGGACGCAGGGGCATACCTGTTTGACGGGCACGTGATCGATGCGGCGTTTCTAAAGGATTCCGCGGCCGCTCAGCGTTTTCATCAGCGCGTAGGTTTTGTGTTCCAGAATGCCGATGCTCAGCTGTTCTGCGCTACGGTGGGCGAGGAAGTTGCTTTTGGTCCCGCGCAGATGGGGCTGCCGGCAGACGAGCTCGAGCGCCGCGTGCGCGATGCCATGGGGCTGTTTCAGGTTGTCGACCTTGCCGATGCCTCTCCCTATCAGCTCTCGGGCGGGCAAAAGAAACGCGTTGCGCTGGCTGCGGTGGTGTCGATGAACCCGGATATCTTGGTCCTCGACGAGCCTACCAATGGACTCGACGAGGATTCATGCGACATCGTGGTCAACTTCTTGCTGGCCTACGTCGCGGCGGGTAAGACGGTCTTGATGAGCACGCATCACCAGGATTTGGTGCGACGCCTGGGTGCCCGTGCAATCTATATCGATCGATATCACCATGTGGTCGAGGCACCTTCGCCGTCGTATGGAACCGAAAGCGGTGCTACGGACTAGTTGCTGCGTAGAGCGTGCGTAGCCGCCCGCGCGGCTTTGCCGTGATGGTATAGTTATCCAGGTTTTTATGGGGGTGGCTATGCCAAGCTGGAACATTCATATCGCTCAGACGGAGCGTTTGCTGGAGCGCACCGGTGCGCTTGCCAATAGCGTGCGCGACCGCAATGCCTTTTTGTTTGGCTGCGTGGTTCCGGATATCTTCGTGGGCTATATGGTCCCTGGCATCGCCGATCCCATTCCGTACCGCATTACGCACTTTGCCAAGCCTGAGCCCATCCCTAAGCCTCGTGAGCATGAGTTCTGGGATACCTATGTGGCACCGTTGCTTAAAAGTTCGCCCATCGGTGCGCCGGCCGCGGCGACCTCGATTATCGAGGAACGCGAGCGGCTGAACCGCGTGCACTATCCCCAGCGCTACAAGGATGCCGAGCCGGTTGCCGGTCCCGGCGCCTGTGAGTTCTCGCTTGCGTCCGAAGATGTGGCACAGTCGTTGCTCGATTTGACACTTGGTGTCTGGTCGCATCTGGTGGCCGATACCGTATGGAATACGCGCGTGAATCAGTACCTGGAGGCGCACGGCGGCAAGCCGTGCGAGGAGTTCCGCATTAAAAAGCAAGGCGACTTTGACTGGTTTGGCAAGACGCTGGGCATTGTTTCCATCCCGCGTGCGACCGATCGCCTGTATACCGCTGCGACGCGTTTTGGGCAGTATCCCATCCATAAAGAATATGTGCTCAAGACCATCGGCGTCATGCACGAGATTGTACGCGAAAACCCCGGTGAGCCCGACCATCCGCCATACCGCCTGCTAACCGAGGAGTTTTTCGACGCAACGTTTACCGAGGTCATCGAGCTGACCGAGGCGGGATTTGCGACTCGCGTTGCTGCTTCTGGCGTTCCCGCAGTCCCCCTGATTGCTAGCTGCTAGCCGGCCGGCTTAACGGTGAACAGTTCATCCCAATTGACCAACAGCTCCCGTCGCAGGGCATCTTCGGTGGTACGCTCGGCATCGGAAAGGTTCGCGACTGATCACAAATCGATGAAGCGGCATATGAAGTAGGTCCTAAAAAAGGGCCCGGAAGGCAAAGCCTTCCGGGCCCTTTGCAATGCAAGTGTGCTTGCAAGTGCGATTTAGCGCACCTGAGCGACGTAAGCGACGTTGGTCGAGGAGACCTTATCCTCGAGCTGGACGCTCATGCGGGGATCGCCGGCGGTGGCGACGGTCAGATCGCCGGCCTCGACGTAGCCGAGCTCCTTAGCGGTCTCGATCGCCTTGACGATCGTGCCGTTGACGGTGCCCTGGGTAATCTCGGCCTGGTGCGGGATAACGCCCCAGTACATAATCATTTGCTGGACGGCCCACTCGTGGCGGGAGAACGCGCAGATCGGCATGTTGGGACGGAAGTGCGAGATCAGGCGAGCGGTACGACCGGTGGTCGTCGGCACGGTGATGCACTTGGCGCCAACGGTGGTAGCCATGTTCACAGCGGACATACCCACAACGTTGTTGACGACGCGGGTGCCGTGAGCATCGGCCGGAACCTCGAGCGGAGCGTGAGCCGGGAGGTACTTCTCGGTCTCGAGAGCAATGCTGGCCTGCATCTTGACGGCCTCGACCGGGTACTTACCGGCAGCGGACTCGCCGGACAGCATAACGGCGTCGGTGCCGTCGTAAATGGCGTTAGCAACGTCGGCAACCTCGGCGCGCGTCGGGCGCGGGTTCTGCTGCATGGAGTCGAGCATCTGCGTAGCGGTGATAACGGGCTTGTAGGCCGCGTTGCACTTGGCGATGATCTCCTTCTGGATGTGGGGAACGAGCTCGGGCTTGATCTCGATGCCCAGGTCGCCACGGGCGACCATGATGCCGTCGGAAGCCTCGAGGATCTCGTCGAAGTTCTCGACGCCCAGGGCGCACTCGATCTTCGGGAAGATCGTCACGTGCTCGCCACCGTTCTCGCGGCAAAGCTCGCGGATGCCGCGGACGGACTCGCCGTCACGGATGAAGGAAGCGGCGATGTAGTCGATGTTCTCGGTCAGGCCAAAGAGGATGTCCTGACGATCGCGCTCGGTGATGGCGGGCAACGAGATGTTGACGTTGGGCATGTTGACGCCCTTGCGCTCGCCGATCAGGCCGTCGTTCTTGACGACGCAGGTCATGTCCTGACCGTCGACGGACTCGACCTCGAGGGCAACCAGGCCGTCGTCGATCAGGATAAGGGAGCCCTTCTCGACCTCGGAGGGCAGAGCCAGGTAGTCGAGGGAGATGTGCTCAGAGGTGCCGTGGAAATCCTCGGACGTGGGCTGAGCGGTGACGACGATCTTATCGCCGGACTTGACGGCAACCTTCTTGCCATCGACCAGAAGGCCGGTGCGGACCTCGGGGCCCTTGGTGTCGAGCAGGATGCCGACGGGCAGACCGAGCTCCTTGGAAATACGACGGACGCGCTCGATGCGACCGTGGTGCTCGTCGTAGGATCCGTGCGAGAAGTTAAAACGGGCGACGTTCATGCCCGCCTTGATCATCTCGCGGATGGTCTCGTCGCTATCGCAGGCGGGACCCATGGTGCATACAATCTTGGTGCGCTTGTACATTCAGACCTCCATCTGACATCGTCTTGCGCTGATAGATAAACCATAAGAAATAAAACTGAGATGATTATAACGAAATGGCGACCGAATACCCCAAAAAATCGACCGTATGCCGAATTAGAAGTTCATTTTTTGCGGAAAAACGGTATATGCAAAAACTTTACCAACCGTTCTGACCGCTGCTATCTGGGCGATATTTCAGTTTGACGATGTGCCGAAGAAAAAACGTTTTATCAATATTGAGCATCACACGGTCTGCATCGTTGCACTCGAGCCGTGTTTCCAATTGGAATGTTTTGGCTAGACGCGCTGCTTTGGGGTACCATAGCTCCACTATCAACTGCCGCTCAGCACGGCAGCCTTGATGAGCCCTTGCCCTTCTCCTGGGAATTATGATCGGGCATCAATCTGCTGAGTGGCCCGAATCCCAGGAGGGGACTCTATATGCAAAAGGAATACCTGTCCGCCGCGGCGGAGGTGCTCAGCGACCAGGGCGTCGATGAGAACCTCGGCCTGAGCAACGACGAGGCGTCGTCGCGCCTCGCCAAGACAGGCCCTAACAAGCTCGAGGAAGCCGAGAAAACGCCGCTGTGGAAGCGTTTCTTTGAGCAGATGGCCGACCCCATGGTCATCATGTTGATCGTTGCCGCCGTCATCAGCGCGCTCACGGGTATGGTCAAGGGCGAGCCCGACTTTGCCGACGTCGCCATCATCATGTTCGTCGTTATCGTCAACTCGGTACTGGGCGTGGTCCAGGAAGCCAAGAGCGAAGAGGCCCTCGAGGCCCTGCAGGAGATGAGCGCGGCGCAGTCCAAGGTGCTGCGCGACGGCAAGCTCGTGCACCTGCCGAGCGCCGAGCTCGTGCCCGGCGATGTGATCATGCTCGAGGCGGGCGACTCCGTCCCGGCCGACTGCCGTGTGCTCGAGAGTGCCACGATGAAGATCGAAGAGGCTGCACTCACTGGCGAGTCCGTGCCCGTCGAGAAGCATGCCAACGTCATTGAGCTCGCCGCCGGCACCGACGACGTGCCGCTCGGCGACCGCAAGAACATGTGCTACATGGGTTCCACCGTGGTATACGGCCGCGGTCGCGCCGTCGTGGTCGGCACCGGTATGAACACCGAGATGGGCAAGATCGCCGGCGCCCTGGCCGAGGCCAAGGAAGAGCTCACGCCGCTGCAGGTGAAGCTCGCCGAGCTCAGCCGCATCCTTACCATCATGGTTATCGTCATCTGCGTCGTCATCTTTGGCGTCGACATCATCCGCCACGGCGTGGGCAACGTTCTCACCGATCCGACCGCGCTGCTCGACACCTTTATGGTCGCTGTCTCGCTTGCCGTCGCCGCCATCCCCGAGGGCCTGGTTGCCGTCGTGACCATCGTGCTGTCGCTCGGCGTGACCAAGATGGCCAAGCGTCAGGCGATTATCCGCAAGCTCTCTGCCGTCGAGACCCTTGGCTGCACGCAGACCATCTGCTCCGACAAGACCGGTACCCTCACCCAGAACAAGATGACCGTCGTCAAGCACGAGCTCGCTGCGCCTAAGGAGAAGTTCCTGGCCGGCATGGCTCTGTGCTCCGACGCCCAGTGGGACGAGGAGCTGGGCGAGGCCGTGGGTGAGCCGACCGAGTGTGCGCTCGTCAACGATGCCGGCAAGGCGGGGCTCACTGGCCTGACTGCCGAGCATCCGCGCGTGGGCGAGGCCCCGTTTGACTCGGGCCGCAAGATGATGTCCGTGGTCGTCGAGACCCTGGACGGCGAGTATGAGCAGTACACCAAGGGCGCGCCCGACGTGGTGATCGGCCTGTGCACCCATATCTACGAGGGCGACAAGGTCGTTCCGCTGACCGAGGAGCGTCGCGCCGAGCTCGTGGCCGCCAACAAGGCCATGGCCGACGAGGCCCTGCGCGTGCTGGCGCTGGCAAGCCGCACCTACACCGAGGTCCCGGCCGACTGCAGCCCCGCTGCGCTCGAGCACGACCTGGTCTTCTGCGGCCTGTCCGGCATGATTGACCCGGTCCGCCCCGAGGTCGCCGACGCCATCCGCGAGGCCCACGATGCCGGTATCCGCACCGTCATGATTACGGGCGACCACATCGACACCGCCGTGGCCATCGCCAAGCAGCTGGGTATCGTCACCGATCGCAGCCAGGCCATCACGGGCGCCGACCTCGACCGCATGAGCGACGAGGAACTCGACGCGCACATCGAGGACTACGGCGTGTACGCCCGCGTTCAGCCCGAGCACAAGACCCGCATCGTCGAGGCTTGGAAGTCGCGCGACCAGATCGTGGCCATGACGGGCGACGGCGTCAACGACGCCCCGTCCATCAAGCGCGCCGACATCGGCGTTGGCATGGGCATCACCGGTACCGACGTCACCAAGAACGTCGCCGACATGGTGCTTGCCGATGACAACTTCGCCACCATCATCGGTGCCTGCGAAGAGGGCCGTCGCATCTACGACAACATCCGCAAGGTCATCCAGTTCCTGCTTTCGGCAAACCTTGCCGAGGTCTTCTCGGTGTTTATCGCCACGCTCATCGGCTTTACCATCTTCCAGCCGGTGCAGCTGCTGTGGGTGAACCTGGTTACCGACTGTTTCCCCGCGCTCGCGCTGGGCATGGAGGACGCCGAGGGCGACATTATGAAGCGCAAGCCGCGCAACGCTAAGGACGGTGTCTTCGCCGGACATATGGGTCTGGACTGCGTGGTCCAGGGTCTGATCATCACCGTGCTGGTGCTGGCGAGCTTCTTTGTGGGCGTGTACTTTGACATGGGCTACATTCACATCGCTGATATGATCGCCGGCAATGCCGACGAGGAAGGCGTGATGATGGCGTTCATCACGCTCAACATGGTCGAGATTTTCCACTGCTTCAATATGCGCAGCCGTCGTGCGTCGCTGTTCACCATGAAGAAGCAGAACAAGTGGCTGTGGGCTTCCGCTGCGCTGGCGCTGGTGCTGACGGTGATCGTGACCGTACAGCCGACGCTTGCCGAGATGTTCTTTGGCCCTGTGACGCTTGAGCTCAAGGGCGTTCTTGCCGCGCTGGGCCTGGCCTTCCTGATCATCCCGCTGATGGAGATCTACAAGGCGATCATGCGCGCGGTCGAGAAGGAGTAAGTTAACCTGTCCGGGCCCGCCCCTGCGTGTTTTCTTCTTCGCTGGTCCTCGCGCTTCGCGCTGCGGGATCGCTCAGAAGAAACCCCTCTCGGCGGTCGGGCCTTCGGACAACCTCTCGGGACCATGAGCTGAGGGAAAGTATGTGAGCTGGTCGGGCTTTGCCCGGCCAGCTCTTTTTGATTTAAAATACCTGCTCAGTTGTGATTTTGGCTGCTGGGAGGCGTTTGTGGCTAAGGCTAAGGCTAAAGCGAAGAAAAAGACGACGGGGGCGCGGGCTAAGCGCGGTCGTCGTCGGAAACTCGCGACCGAAGCGCCCGTGTCTGCCGAGGAGTTGTTGGCGAGCGTACCGGGGCTCGATGCGCTGCAGGATGTCCCGGCGTTTGATGATCTGCCGGTCGATGAAACCCAGCAGACTGCCTTTGATGATTTCTGCGCACATGCCGAGGAGCCCGAGCAGATGCAGCTCGGTGCCGTGGTACGCCTGGATCGCGGGTTTCCGCTGGTGGCCACTGCCGACGACACCTTTCGCGCCGAGCATGCCGTGGGGTTTGCCAAGTCGCGCGGCGAGGACGAGGTCCTGCTGCCTGCCGTGGGCGACCGTG
>CABQZS010000255.1 GCA_902468695.1 uncultured Collinsella sp. | reverse complement strand
TAATAATCGAGAATCTCATAGTTTGTGCCTGGGAGCGTTACTCGGCTGCCTCGTCAGCAGCGGCCTCGCTCTGGGTGATGTAGGCAGCCTCGGCAACCATGTCGTCGACATTAGCCTTGGCCTGCTCGACCATGTCCTGATAGCCGTTCTTGATGCGCATGCCGCACGCGATACCCTGCACGCAGGCGTTCTTTACCGGAGCGCTGGTGAGCAGCTTGATGCCGGCCGTGCCGAGCAGAAAACCGCCACCAACAAGCAGGGTGTTAAACGTGGACTTCTTCATGATGTCTCTCCCTTTTCCGCAACAACTGCGGCACGGTGCCTTAGCACCCGAGTAAACAAGCTTGCTCGAGCACACTTTTGGAAAATAGTTTAGTTTATCTAACTATTAAGTTCAACAAAGGTTAACTTTTTGGAAATCTTGAGGAGCGGAACAGCCGACTTCTGGCGATCCGCCTGCCGCAACGTACATCTCCGGCATCCAAGAAAGGCTCTCCCCCGACCCAACAAATCGAGGTCTAATACTTTTCCGCGAAGTGAACGAGTGAAATCGGACCCCCGAAACATCTGCATTTTTCGCCAGCAAAACCGCAGGAAAAACTCGACAAAACCGCAGGAAACAGAGCCAGAAAAGTGTTGATGTTTCAGGGGTCCAAAATAGGTCGTTCACTTCGCGGAAAAGTATTCACCTTCGTTTTCAACATCCATAAAGAATGAGAGCGCCAACGGCGCCCTCATTCACTCTATTCCATTCAGCCCACCTGACCCGAACGGCCGAGTCGTCTGGCCGGGGAAGCCCCGAGTCGCCGGGATGTTTGCTCCAAATGAGTTCCGCGTGCAAAGAAGGCCACTAAATGTGGCCTTCGTCTTGCATAGGACTGTTTGAAATTTGGAGGAAATACCCCGGCGACTCGGGGCTTCCCCGGCCTCGCAGCTACGAGAGCGACGTTCTCAGCAACTCGTTGAAGAGCTTCGGGTTGCCCTTGCCGCGGCTCGCCTTCATGCACTGGCCCACCAAAAAGCCGATGACCTTCTGGTTGCCGTCACGATACTGCTGCGCCTGATCGGCACAGTTTGCCAGTACCTCGTCCACGATCGGCTGCAGCGCGGCGGCGTCGCTCACCTGACGCATACCACGCTCATCGACAATCTTGTTGGGGTCGTCGCCAGTTTGGGCCATGGCCTCAAAGACCTCGTGCGCCTGGTTGGAGCTGATGGCATCGGTCGCCAGCAGCTTGGCAAGCGCCGCCACCTGAGCCGGCGCGATGCCGGACTCGGCGAGCGACACGCCTGCGCCCTTAAGGTAGGCGATCATCTCATTCACCAGCAAGTTTGCAACCGTCTGGGCTTCCTTGCCAGCCATACCGGCAGCGGCCGCCTCAAAGAAATCGGCAAACTCCGGGTCGCCGGCGATCTGCTCGGCATCGGCCGCCTTAATGCCAAAGTCGGCCTCAAAACGGGCGCGCTTGGCATCGGGCAGCTCGGGAATCTCACCACGGCAGCGGTCGATGAATTCGTCGTCCAGATCGAACGGCGCCAGGTCGGGATCGGGGAACAGGCGGTAGTCGTCAGCCGTCTCCTTGACGCGCATGACCACGGTGCGCTTGCGGCTGGGCTCCCAGTGGCGGGTCTCCTGGTAGATGATGCCGCCCTCCTCGAGCACTTCGGCCTGACGGCAGATCTCGTAGGCAAGGCCGTCGTGCAGGCTCTTAAACGAGTTGAGGTTCTTGAGCTCGGTCTTGGTACCCAGCTTGGTCTCGCCGCGGCGGCGCAGCGACACGTTGCCGTCGCAGCGCATGGAGCCCTTCTCCATGGAGCAATCCGAAATGCCCAGCGTCACAAAAATGCGACGGAGCTTCTCCATAAACAGGCGGGCCTCCTCGGGCGTGCGCAGATCGGGCTCGGTGACGAGCTCAATCAAAGGCGTGCCGCAGCGGTTGTAGTCGACGAGCGACTCGGCAGCGGCGGTAATGCGGCCCTCGGCGCCGCCCACGTGCACCATCTTGGCGGCGTCCTCCTCCATATGGATGCGCAGGATGCGAATGGGCACCGTGTAGGAACCGTCCTCGCGGCGCTCGGGCATCTGCAGGTTGGACGCATCATAGCTGGCCAGGTGGCCGGCACGCTGATTGCCCTCGCGCATGGTCGACGTCATGGATGTGGACAGGCCCTCGGCGTTGGCCGAAGCGCTCGCCAGGCTCTGAGCCTCGGCCTCACCAAACGCGCAGTCGGGGCGCTCGGCGGCACCGCGACCGGTCACGTCCAGGTCCAGGTGACCGTACATGGCAAAAGCGACCGGACCCTGCGTGGTTTGGAAGTTCTTGGCCATGTCGGGGTAGAAGTAGTGCTTGCGGTAGAACATCGAGTGACGCTGGATCTCGCAGTTGGTGGCGAGACCCGCTTTGACGATGCTCTCGATGGCGCGCTTGTTGGGCACCGGCAGGGCGCCGGGCAGGCCCAGGCACACCGGGCACACGTTGGCGTTGGGCTCGTCATCGTGGCTGAGCTTGCAGTTGCAGAACATCTTGGTATCGAGCGCGGTGAGCTCGGTATGGATCTCCAGGCCGATCACGGCCTCCCAATCCTGCAGGACCTCGGAAAGCTCCTTCATTACAGCTCGCCTCCCTTCCCGGCAAAATCGGGCGCGACGGAAAGCGCGGGCGCACCCGTGGCGGCATCGGCAAAGCCGCGCTCCAGGGCGCGGGCAAACGTGAGCAACTGACGGTCCTTAAACGCCGGACCAACCAGCTGGGCAGAAACGGGCAGCTGAGTATCCTCGCCCAAGCCCAGCGGCACCGAGATGCCACCGTTGCCGCAAATGTTGAGCGAGATGGTGTACAGGTCGGAGAGGTACATCTGCGTGGGGTCGCTGATCTCGCCAAACTTAAAGGCCGTGCGCGGCGAGGCGGGCATGAGAATGGTGTCCACCTTGGCATATGCGGCGTCGTAGTCCCGCGTGATAAGCGTGCGAGCCTTTTGCGCGGCGTAGTAGTACTTGTCGTACACGCCCGAGCTCAGCAGGTAGGCGCCGAGCATCTGACGGCGCTTGGCCTCGGCGCCAAAGCCGTGGGCGCGCGAGAGCGAGCTCTGGTCGGACAGATTGGCGCAGCCCTCCTCCTGATAGCCGTAGCGAATGCCGTCAAAACGGGCCAGGTTGGAGAACGCCTCGGCCGGGCCGATGACGTAGTAGGCGGCGATGGCGGCGTCCAGGTGCGGCAGGTCGACCTCGACCAGCTCGGCGCCCTGGTTCTGCAGCTCCTGGGCGGCACGCTGAACAGCGGCCTTGACCTCGGGCGTCAGGCCCTCGGTCTCCACGAACGCAGGGATGATGCCCACGCGCTTGCCCTCGATGCTGTCGTTGAGATGCTCAGTAAAGTCGACGGCGCAATC
>CABQZS010000254.1 GCA_902468695.1 uncultured Collinsella sp. | reverse complement strand
GCACCGCGCGGCCAGACGCATCCATGGGGCACGGCGTGAGCGACTCGCCGCGGAGCGAACGACCGACATTTTGCGCATAGTGGTCACAAAACGCCGAGAGCGCCGCCTCGACCGCCGCCGGCTCGGGACGATCTTTTTGATGGCTGGACAGACAGGCCATCACCACGTCGAACAGCTGGGCATCGACAAACGCCAGCGCATCGCGTAACTCTTCGGAATCCGGCTCGAGCCCCAGCTGCTGGGCCTGCTCGGCCGCGGCGAGCGCCACATCGGGCTCACGACAAAGCAGCTGAGTCAAATCGCAACCGGGCGCATGGGCACCAATGGGATAGTCGGGCCGCGTGTCCATCTTGAGACGGTAGGGGCTGGCGATTTCGCGCGTCTTTTTGCGCGAACCCGAGGTGCCCGAAGTGCTCGGCGCGGCTTCGTATGGCGCAACGCCGGCAATGAGCTCGTAAACCGTACTTGCCGCGGCATAGACGTCAATCGCCGGCGACATACGCAAAGCGCGTAGGTCGGGAATATCGTCGGTGAGCATCTCGGGCGGGGCATAGGCAACCGTCGCGCGACGCAGCGTGGCATAACGCTCCGTAAACGACGCCTTGCCGCCGGTACCGGCCACGGCCGACGCAGGCTCAAGCGCCAGCGACGAGCCAAAGTCGATCAGGCACAGGTCAAAGGTGCCCTCGGCAAGCTGCCGGTCAAGCGGTAGACGCGCCGTGCGCACCATAATATTAGCGGGCGAGATATCGCGATGGACAAAGCCCTCACCCACCAGGCTCATACGGCAGAGCAGATCGAACAGGTCGCGACCCAGACGTGCCGCCACAAGCGGCGACAGGCGTCCGGCATCGTCCACGGCAAGTCGAGAACGCAAGCGGGCAAGCGTCTCGCCCTCGACCCATTCCATGACAATTGCAGGCACACCGTCGACCTCGCCCCAGCCATAGAGGCGGGGAAAGCCCTTAAGGCCCGAAAGGGCGCGATGGCATTCGTATTCCTCGCGAAACGCCGCCTTGAACTTGGCGACCAGCGCCTCGTGAGCGGCATCGTCATCAAACTCATCGCGCGTCGGCAAGATGAGCTGCTTGAGTGCCACTGCCTCGCCTTGGGCGTTGACGGCACGCGTCACGCGGCCGATACCGCCACGGCGCATGGTGGCATCGTCGGCAAACAGCATCGTAAAACGACGCAGATAGGTAGGCAGTTCGTCCTGACCGAGCGCAATGGCCGGCTCAAACCCGTCGACACGCGCCAGGCGCAGGCCGACCATGGGATCGCGACCGAGCGATTGTGGTGTGGTAGATGCAAGATCGGTCATCATAGGGCAAGCGCCGCCACGTTATTGTTGAAGTTACCGAGCGCGACGTCATCATCGCCGTAATGGCCGACCCATTGACATAGGTTGGTGTAACAGCCCCACAGATTGGCATACTGCTGATACCACTTTGACCGGGGCGAGAATGTCTGACGACCGAACTCGGCTCGAATGACAAACATCTCCCCGACCAGGCTGTCACACGGCCTGGGATCTCCCGTAGAGTTATAGGTCGAGACCACGTCACTGGCACGAGAAACATAGCCGTCGAGCATGTTGTACTTGGTCACAAGCCAGCTGTGAATGCTCTCTTCTTCAGCAGCGGAAAGGCCACCGGAGTTTGCATCGTTGTCAGTGTTGCCGCCCGTCGAACCGCCGTTTCCAGACCCTCCGGTAGAGGAACCCGACCCAGAGCCGCCGCCCGAACTCGACGAATCCGAGCCGGAGCCAGAAGTATCCGAGCTACCGGGCTTTCCGGACTGCTGGGCGTCCTGCTCCTTCTGCTGCTCGACCTTATTCACCGTTGCCGCCACGCTATTGTTGGACAACCGATCGATGATCTTGGTGTTGGTGAGCACGATGGTTTTGCCATTGGCAAGCGTGACTTCGTTGTCCGGGGCCGCGGCGCCGTCCGCATCGTCGGTGCCAAACACAATATGCGCGACCACACTTGCCCAAGCATATCCAGTCGTGGTACCCAGATCACTTTTGACCTCATGCCCCACGCGCGGTTCGCGTGCGGCATGCGCCTGCATCATGGACGGCACGGTCATACCATAGGCAGAAACGCCAGCTATGACCAGCACCAGCGAGCAAGACAGCAGCGCGTACGCCCGCGGCGCCAAGCCCAGTCGGCGTCGCATGCGCACCGCGGCGCCGCGCTTTGTCTGAGTGCCACCGGGCCGCATGCGTTCTCCTCCAACAAAAACACGCCGCTCAGAAGCGGCGCATTCATTCAAATCCATATTTGAGTGTATCAGCGAACCCAAAAGGTTGCGCAACGAATGGGCAAATTAAGGATGTGAGCGGAAGCATCCATGCGATAAGCGGATACGAAGCATCTTTGTTGCACAACAAACTCACAGTCGCACGGGGAAATTATGACTACCCCGTGCGTCGCGAGGAAAACATACGGCAGGAGCAGGCTCGCCACCTAAATCGCGCGACGGGCCTCGATGGCGCGGCCAAGCGTAAGCTCGTCGGCATACTCCAAGTCGCCGCCCACGGGAAGGCCGCTTGCCAGACGCGACACCTCGACGCCCAACGGCTTGATGGTACGGGCCAGATAGCTCGCCGTGGTCTCGCCCTCAATATTGGGGTTGGTGGCGATGATGACCTCATGGATATCCTCGTGGCCCAGACGTGCCAGCAGCTCGCGGATGTGCAACTGCTCGGGACCAATCTTGTCCATGGGGCTGATCACGCCGCCCAGCACATGGTACAGGCCATGGTAGCTGCCCGTGCGCTCGATTGCCTGGACGTCGCGCGGCTCGCCCACCACGCAAATGCGAGTGGTATCGCGCATCGGGTCCTGGCAGATGGAGCACTCGTCGGCCGTGGCGTAGTTAAAGCAACGGCTGCAAAAGTGGACCTCCTGCTTGACCTCCAGGATGGCCTCGGCCAGGCGGCGGGCCTCCTCGGCATCGGCCTCGAGCAGGTAATAGGCGATGCGCTGGGCCGACTTGGGACCAATGCCCGGCAGACGACCCAGTTCATCGAGCAGTTTTTGCAGACTGTGATTCGCACTCATATATATGTGTGTCTTAGAACGGCATGCCCGGGATGTTGAGGCCGCCGGTGATGGCGCCCATCTGCTTGTTGGCGAGCTCGTTGACGCCGCGGACGGCCTCGTTGACGGCAGCCATGATCATGTCCTGCAACATATCGACGTCCTCGGGATCGAGGGCATCGGGATCGATGGTGAGGTTGACGAGCTCCATCTCGCCGTTAACGGTCACCTTGACCATGCCGCCGCCGGCAGAGGCGTCGACGGTCTGGGACTTGAGGTTCTCCTGCGCGGCGGCAAGCTGCTCCTGCATCTTGCGAGCCTGCTTCATCATCTGCTGCATGTTCATACCGGCCATAATGGCTCCTTTACGTGCGGCCGCACGCCGAGCTGCAAGGGCAGCCGGAGCACGGCGGGACTTTCAAACTCAAAAATCGTACCACGGCGCGAGGCCAGCGAGCGGGGCGGTCACGCTACCTCAGTCGATATACATGTCCTCCAATACAAACCGCACTCAAAGATTATGCAAGGTCGAATTATGCAAGGTTGCATAATATCGCACACTCAATCTAGTAGAGCCGAATCCGGCATTTCATGTGCGCCACTAAATAGCTAAATGCCGAACCGCTGCTCGAGGCGGCGCACATGGCGGCAGGGTATAATTTGATTGCCATAGATAGTAATTTGGAGGTGCCCCATGAATGCCCCCAACGCGCTCCAAAACATCCGCTCAAAACACCCTGTTGCATATGTGGTTCTCTATCTCTTTGTCGGCTGGGCATTGCTGGTTGTCATCACCCATGCCATAGCTTTTGGAGCAGAACTGCTGATAGCCAGCTCGGACCAGCCCGTCGTCAAATGGGAGACGACCGATGAGTGCACCGACGGAACCCGAACCGTCTACTACAACAGCCCGTCCCTCTATCAAGAGTTCAAGGTCAAGATAAAGGACTTCAAGATTGTCGATGCCGAGCTAGGCGTTTATTTGGCAATCGGAGCAACCATTAACGCCGAGCAAGTCGAGTACACGGACAGCCATGCGACGTATCGCATCGACCTCAGCATCCTAGGCCGACCGTCACGCACCTGTCTGCTCGAATGCGAGATACGCGGCACCACACTACACATGTCCGAAATACAGATGCGCCCGGACAAGGGGTCCTCTTCTTGAGCAGTATACCCGCCTGCGCAGCTACTCCACCGGCTTGAAGATGGTGGCCTGGCCAAAGACGCTGCGGATGAGGGCCTTGGCCTCGTCCTCGGTCTGCGGGATGCTCGGGGCTGCGCCCTGATGGCCGAAGGGGCTGCCAGCACCGGGATTGGATTCCCAGGGAGCGGCGGGGACGTCGTCGTTTGCAGAGGCTGCGGGTGCCACAGCAGCGGCCTTGGTCGCGGACGCCGCACCCGGCACGTCGAACGGGGGCAGATCGTC
>CABQZS010000253.1 GCA_902468695.1 uncultured Collinsella sp. | reverse complement strand
GCAGCGTGTATTCCTGGCGAAGCGCCGCCGCGGCACCGCAAAAGCTCGATACGCCGGGCACCACCTCGTAGTCCACGCCGCGCGCGTCGAGCGCGTCCATCTGCTCCTGGATGGCGCCGTACAGGCACGGGTCGCCCGTGTGCAGGCGCACCACTTCCTCGCCCCGCGCATCTGCCGCGCACATCACGTCGAGCACTTCCTCCAAGGTCATGTGCGCGCTGTCGTAGACGACGCAGGATTCCTTGCACTCGGCGAGCAGCTCGGGGTTCACAAGGCTCCCCGCCCAAACGACCACGTCGGCCGCGCGCAGAAGGCGCGCCCCGCGCAGCGTGATAAGGTCGGCGGCGCCCGAGCCTGCGCCAACGATATGAATCATCCGAGCCTTCCCTTCCCGTTTCTCATCGCAACCGTTTACGCCGCCATTCGCGCAGCGGGCAAAACACGGCGCCTGCGGCAGCAATGGGCGCAAATACGCAGGCAGGAGGCGCAATGCCGCCCGCCCTAGGCTTTGACACGTTCACAAGTGCCCACTATCATAGTAAAAGTTTCGGCAACGAGCATATGACAATCGGATAAAAGGAAATGACCGGCGCGGCGCCCGCACAGCCCGCGCTGGCTTGCGGAGGGAACCAGGTGGGAATCCTGGGCAAGGGACATTACTGTATAGGACGCGCGGGCGAACCGCCTCGCGCCCCAAGCCAGACTGCTTCGCCTTTTCCTCACGGCATCGCCGTGGCGTTAGCTCCTTGTGAACCCCGAGGGGTGCGCTTTTCTTTCGCTTGTGCCGACAAGCAACTGTCGCCGGGGGACCGGCAAACCGAGGAAAGGAAAAACCATGTCCGACCAGATGTCACGCCGCGGCTTCATGGGCGCCGCAGCAACCGGAGCCGTCGCGCTCGCCGGAGTCGCGCTCGCGGGCTGCTCCAACACCTCCGCGAGTTCCGAGAAATCGAGTGAAAAGGAGAAGGCCGTGAAGCCGGTCATCCTCGTCACGAGCTTCGGCACGAGCTACAACGACTCGCGCCACATCACCATCGGCGCCATCGAAGACGCTATCCGCGAGAAGTACTGGCAGGACTACGACATCCGCCGCGCCTTCACCGCGCAGATCATCATCGACAAGCTGAAGAAGCGCGACGGCATCACGATCGACAACATGACCGAGGCGCTCGACCGCTGCGTGGAAGACGGCGTGAAGGAAATCGTCGTGCAGCCGACGCATCTCATGGGTGGCCTGGAATACACCGACGTGAAAGACGAGCTCGACAAGTACGCCGACAAGTTCGACAAAATCTCGCTCGGCGACCCGCTGCTCACCTCCGACGACGACTACAAGAAGGTGGCCGCAGCCATTAAGGAGAACATGGCGTCCTTCGACGACGGCAAGACGGCGCTGTGCCTCATGGGCCACGGCACCGAAGCCGATTCCAACGCCGACTATGCCAAGATGCAGGAAGTGTTTAAGAACGAGGGCTTGACGCAGTTCTTCGTCGGCACCGTCGAGGCTGAACCGACCTGCGAGGATGTTATCGCCGCCGCGAGCGCCGCAGGCTACAAGAAGGCCGTGCTCGCGCCGTTCATGGTGGTCGCGGGCGACCACGCGAACAACGACATGGCAGACGAGACCGACCCCGACAGCTGGGCTGCGAAGTTCGTGGCCGCCGGCTTCGAAGTGACGTGCCTGCTCCAGGGTCTGGGACAGAACGTCGCGGTCGACGACATCTACGTCTCGCACGTGGACGACGCCATCGCCAAGCTGTAAACTCGCCGCGCACGGGGGCGCCTGTCGCGTCCCCGTGCAACGGGCATGCGCCTTCCCCGACTGACGGCGCATGCCCGTTGCATTCGCATCCCGCCCGTCCACCGCACGGCGCGGGCGGTCGAAGCGATTGAAAGGAACCCCTCCATGTTGAAGAAAACCCTCGCCTTCGCCCTGTCGGCGGCGCTTTTCGCGTTCTCGCTCGCCGGCTGCGGTGGAAATTCAATCGACAGCGCAAAGGCAAGCGATGCCGATACCCAGGAAAAGACCGAACAGGCGGCCGATGCGCCCGAGGGCGCAAGCGCTGCCCCCATCACCGCCGACAAGGTGGCCGACGGCACCTATCCGATCACCGTAGATTCCAGCTCGAACATGTTCAGGATTGTGGACGCCCAGCTCATCGTGGAAAACGGCTCCATGCACTGCGTGATGACACTTTCCGGCACGGGCTACGGCAAGCTCTTCATGGGCACGGGCGACGAGGCTGCCGCCGCGAGCGAGGCCGACTTCATCCCCTATGTGGAAAACGCGGAAGGCAAGTACACCTACGACGTGCCCGTTGATGCGCTCGACGAGGACACCGCCTGCGCCGCGTGGAGCATCAGAAGGGAGCGGTGGTACGACCGCACGCTCGTATTCGAATCCGCCGGCGTCGATCTGCGCGCCGACGCACTGAAGTAACGCCATGCGGTCGATTCTTCCCAAGGGGGAAAACAGGAAGCGCCGCAGCATCGCGGCGCGCGCGATCGCCTGCGTTCTCGTCGCCCTGCTCGCGCTTCCCTTCGCGGGGTGCAGTGCGAGCCCGAACGCGACCGGTGCCACGACGGGCTCTCAGGAATACACTGTGAGCGTCTCGCTTTCCGGCGGGTCAGGGCGCGCAAACATCTCCTCACCAACCACAATTATGAAGGATGGCGACACCTACACCGCGACCATCACCTGGTCGAGTTCGAACTACGACAAGATGACCGTCGACGGCGTGGTCTACGCGCCCGTAAACGACGGCGGCAACTCCACGTTCGAGATACCCGTCACGCTCGACGAGGACATCGCCGTGTCGGCCGAGACCGTCGCCATGTCGACGCCGCACACCATCGACTACACGCTCCACTTCGACTCATCCACCATGAAGAAGAAATCGGGCGACGATGCAGGCGGCGGCTCCCCTGCGGGAACGGCTTCAAGCGCCGCGGCCGACTTCCACAACGCCGATTTGGGCTGCGGCTGGGAGCCGACGGGGGCGCTTCAGCTTGAATACGCCAAGCACTTCACTGTCGACGAGTTCGAAGGCGGCCTGCGGCTTATCTGCGTTTCGAACGGGGAGCGCTTCCTCGTGGTGCCGCAAGATGCGAAGGTACCTGATGGGTTGAGCTCCGACATCGCGGTCATAAGGCGCCCCGCCGACAAGGTGTACCTCGTGTCGTCGGCAACGATGTGCTTGGTCGACGCGCTCGATGCGAACGACAATATCTTCATGTCGGGCACGAAGGCCGACGATTGCTCGGTCGCGGGCTTCAAAAGCGCGCTCGAAAGTGGGGCGATCGCCTACGGCGGCAAGTACAGCGCGCCCGACTACGAGCGAATATCGGCCTCGGGCTGCACGCTCGCCATCGAGAACACCATGATCAACCACACGCCCGATGTGAAGGAAAAGCTGCAGAAGCTCGGGCTCGTCGTGCTCACCGAACAGTCGTCGAGCGAGCCCGAAGCACTCGGGCGCGTCGAGTGGATTAAACTTTTCGGCGTCCTGTTCGACAAGGAAGACGAGGCCACGCACCTGTTCAACGAGCAGAAGGCCCGCGTCGAGCAAACGTCGGGGCTCGCGTCGTCAGGTAAAACCGTGGCGTATTTCTACATTAACTCGAACGGGGCCGCCGTCACGCGGCGGGCGGGCGACTACGTGGCGCAGATGATCGAGCTTGCAGGCGGCAGCTACGCGCTCGATGACGCGCAGACGGCGTCGACGTCAGGTTCGTCAGTAACGCTCGAAATGGAGCGCTTCTACGCGACGGCGAAGGATGCCGACATCATCGTCTACAACGGAACCATCGACGAATCGGTTGCCACCTTGAACGACTTCGTAAGCAAAAACGCGCTATTGTCGCAGTTCAAAGCCGTGAAAAACGGCAACGTCTGGGTCACAAGCGCCGACATGTACCAGCAGATGACTTCTACCGCCGACATTATCGACGAGCTGCACGGGGCGTTCACCGGCGATGACGCGAGCGACTTCCATTATCTGAGAAAGCTCGGGTAGCGTCATGAGAAGCCGGCTTTCCATGACATACGACGAATCGGGGCGCGCCGCGCGGTGTCGCGTCGTGACGGCGCTGCTCGCTGTTGCCCTCATCGTGCTCGTCGGGGCCAATCTGTGCATCGGGAGCGTGCTCGTGCCCGCAGACCACATCCCCGGCATCCTTTCGGGCGGCGCGGCAAATTCCATGGAAAGCCAAGTCATCTGGGAGATTCGCCTGCCGCGCGTGCTTTCAGCCGTACTTCTCGGCGGGGCACTTTCGCTCTCCGGGTTCCTGCTGCAGACGTTTTTCAACAACCCCATCGCCGACCCGTTCATCTTAGGCGTCTCCTCGGGCGCAAAGTTCGTCGTCGCGCTTACGATGATCGTACTTCTGGGTGCGAACCAGGCCATGTCCTCGCCGGCCATGGTGGCCGCAGCGTTTCTGGGCTCGCTTATCACCATCGGCTTCGTGCTCCTCATCGCACGGCGCATAAATTCCATGGCCATGCTCATCGTGGCGGGCGTCATGGTGGGATACATCTGCTCGGCGGCGACGAACTTCCTCATCGCCTTCGCCGACGACCAGTCCATCGTGAACCTGCACAACTGGTCTTTGGGTAGCTTCTCTGGTTCGAGCTGGGACGACGTCGCGGTCATCGCGGTCGTGGTGATCACCGTGAGCGCATGCGTATTCGCGATATCGAAGCCCCTTTCCGCCTTCCAGCTGGGAGAAGCCTACGCGAAAAGCGTCGGCGTGAACGTCGCACGCTTCCGCGTGGTGCTCGTCCTTCTAGCGAGCATGCTCTCCGCCTGCGTGACCGCGTTCGCTGGTCCGGTGTCGTTCGTAGGCATCGCGGTTCCGCATCTCGTTAAGTCGGCGCTGAAGTCGTCGAAGCCCATCCGCGTGATTCCTGCGTGCTTCTTGGGAGGCGCCATCTTCTGCGCGGGCTGCGATTTGATCGCGCGCACGCTGTTCTCCCCCGTCGAGCTTTCCATCAGCGCCGTCACCGCCATCTTCGGCGCGCCGGTGGTTATCGCACTCATGTTGAAGAAGCGGGTGAGGTAGATGGGGGAATTCGTGCCGCGGACCAAAACGCTCGGAGGGGAGTCGAACCTCGAAGCCCCGGTCGAAACGCAGGCTGACGGAGCGCCGCTTTTCCGCATAAGCGACCTGTCGGCGGGCTACGACAAGAAGGTCGTAGTCGAAGGCGTCGATCTGGATGTTCGCGCGGGCGACGTCGTGGCGCTCATCGGGCCGAACGGCTCGGGCAAGTCGACCATCTTGAAAACCATCACACGCCATCTGGCACCGCTTGCCGGCGCGGTCGAGCTCGACGGGCGAGAGATTTCCCGATGGAAGACGGCGGAGTTCGCAAGGAACCTTGCCGTTATGCTGACAGATCGCCCCCGGACCGAGCTCCTCACCTGCCGCGATATCGTAGAGGCGGGAAGGCATCCCTACACCGGGCGAATGGGAACGCTCTCGCCCGACGACCATAGTCGGGTCGACGAGGCCATGAAAACCGCACATGTGGAAGAGCTCGCCGAGCGCGACTTCATGCAGATAAGCGACGGGCAACGCCAGCGCGTCATGCTCGCACGCGCCATCGCGCAGGATCCGCGTGTGCTCGTGCTCGACGAGCCCACGTCGTATCTCGATATCCGCTACCAGATCGACCTGCTGCGAATACTTCGCCACCTTGCGAAATCGCGGAATGTGGCTGTCATCATGTCCATCCACGAACTCGAGCTCGCGCAGAAAAGCGCCGACAAGGTGATTTGCGTGAAGGACGGCCGGGTCTTCCGCGCCGGCGCACCCGAGGACATATTCACGCGCGAGACGATTGGCGAGCTCTACGGCCTGCAACATGGCACCTTCAACGAGCGCTTCGGCAGCGTGGAAATTGGGCGCCCGCACGGCGATGCGCACACGTTCGTCATCGCCGGCGCAGGTACGGGGTCGGCTGTGTTTCGCCAGCTCATCCGGCAGGGCAAGGCGTTCTACGCGGGCGTTCTGCACGAAGGAGACATCGACTGCGAGCTCGCGCGCGACCTGGCGACGGAATGCGTGGCCGAGCGCGCCTTCGAGCCGATCGGGGATAAAACCATAGCCCGCGCCAAAGAGCTCCTCGTCCACTGCACGCGCCTTATCGTGTGCCCCGCCGCCTTCGGCACCATAAACGCCCGCAACGCAGAGCTCGTCGAGTTCGCACGCTCGCATGGTATCGAGGTCATGCGAGCGTGCGAAGGCGCATTGGAGGATTCCAAATTGGAGTGGGAAGAATAAACTGGACTTTCTATTAAGGATCCTCAGGCTACAGCTCCTACGCCGACGAGGTCTACAAGGCGCCGGAGAACCTCGTGAACAGGAATTTCCGCGCCGACGAGCCCAACTAGGCCTAATCCAAGCGAGATTCCAGACTCGACAGACCATTGAGAGTCAGATCGTTGGCGACCTCAGAGACGCGCTCGATAGGAACCGAGCCGTCAGACAGTGCCCACGTGCGATAGATACCGATAATACCCGACAGCGAAAACGCCAGATAGTAATCGAACATCTCGTCCTTGAGACCTTGGGGCAGCAGATCGCGCTCGGCAATCTCGTGTTCGAGCGGCGCACGAAGACGAGCCATGAAATCATCGAGCGGAATATTCTCGATCAGCTGACGATTGAGCACCAAGTTGTTGCACAGTGCCTCGTTAACGGTTTTAAAGAAGGTCGCCGCCGCGCCCAAGGCGCGCTCGTTGGTGTCACCGTCCATGGAAGCAAGGGTTTTCTCGACCGAGTCGACAATCATCTCCACCACATCGACGGCAATGGCATCAAGCAGGCCGTCAACCGTACCAAAGTGAACGTAAAAGGTCTTGCGGTCGACATTGGCCTCGCGCGCGATGGCACTCACCGTAATGTCTGCCAGCGGCTTTTCCATGAGCAGGCGCTCGAAAGCCGAAAGGATGGCATTGCGGCTGCGAATGATGCGACGATCAAGACGCGGTTTGCTGGTTGCCATGGGCGTGTCCCTTCGATATGCGAGCATTCATCAACAGATGAGAGATAATCTACGTAAGAGGATTATCCCCTATACAGCACAAATATGACCCGCATCATGAAGAACGCACGACTGCCCTACTGCGACTTGGGATGCTTCTTCTTATTGAGTGCCGACGGAGATACGCGAATACCATCGCCTGTCTGGCGCACATAGGCTTTATGAGCCGGCTTAGCGGTCCCAGAAGCCTTCTGAGCGTGCTTCTTGGGATCAACGGTAACAGCATTCGTGGGGTGCGGCTTAGTAGGCGCAGAGGGCGTCTGAGGCGCGCGGCCGAGCTTGCGCATCACACGATCCCAACGCGCATGGATGCTCTCGTTGTGGGCGCTCTTAAGTCCCAGCAGGGGCGCAGCCAAAATGGTCGGCGCAATAAACGTAATGAGGCGCCACAGCAGATAGCCGGCGGTCGAAGCCGACCCAAAGAAATGACCCAAGAACAATGCAAAGCCGCCCTCAGCGCCACCAGTTCCACCGGGCAAGGGAACCGCAGAGCTCAGCAGCTGGACAAAAGCGCTCGCGGCCATGACCGAGAAAAAGTCGACCTCGTGGTGGCCAAAGGCAAGCATCAAGAAATACGGCACCAGATAGAAAAACGCGAGCTGCAGCATGGTGATAAACACGGTGAGCAGCATGGAAGAAAAATGTCCGGCTGAAAGCTTGAACTTCTCGGAGAAGGAGTAGATCTCGCTATCGACAAACGTGCGCCATCCCTCAATCTTTGTGGACGAGACGCCTATGCGCTCGAGCCAATTAATGATGCAATGGGCGACGCGCGTGACGGTCTTAGGCATGAGCGCGACGGCAAAGATACCCAGCAAGATGCAGCAGTGCCCGCCAAAGCTAAAGACGCACAGCAGCGTCATGTCGCCATAGCGCTCGGCAAAAAACGGCATGCGAGCAAGCAGTAGGATAGCGCCCCAGGCAACGAGACCAAACTGGTACACGATAAAGCGCGTGAACTGCGTTGCTCCGGCCTCGCCGACATTTTGGCCCGCCTTGGTCAGGCGGTAGATCTGGGCGGGAGTCGAGCCCATCATCATGGGCGTCAGGTTGCCAAAGAAGATGCCGCTCGCCTCGACCGAAATCAGGTCGCGGATGCCAACGGGTGAATTAGGATCGAGCCAAACGGCAATCGCGTACGCCACGATGCCAAAGAAGAGGTACAAGAACATGCAGAAACATGCAGCAACGAGCCATGGCGCCTGGACGCTCGACATAGCGGCCCAGAACTGCCCCATCTGCCCGGTTACCACCAGATAGACAATATAACCCACCAGTACGACGCCGATAAAGATAGCGCCGCGGCGTGCGCTCTTATTGTCATCTCCGCCCGAAGCCTCAACCTCGACCTGGGGCTTAGACGTATGCTGAGAGGACTCCGTCATGAGACTCCTTCTAACAGTCAAAATATCTTGGATATTGTACCCGTACGGGCCATATGCAGAACGCAAAGCTCTGGTTCAAACGGGAATTGCAGACGGTTGTTTGAAAATAAAAAACCCGGCCTTCCATGGGAAGTCCGGGTATGAGATGCTTGGTAGCCCGTACCAGATTCGAACTGGTGATCTCCGCCTTGAGAGGGCGGCGTCCTGAACCGCTAGACGAACGGGCCATATGGCTCAGCAGAAAAGAAGTGGTAGCCCGTACCAGATTCGAACTGGTGATCTCCGCCTTGAGAGGGCGGCGTCCTAAACCGCTAGACGAACGGGCCATATGACATCTGCACTGCCGTGCTGCGAGGAAATATATTACGGGACAAAAAACGTCAGCGCAAGAAGAAATTCCAAATTGCCGAAAAATTGTCGGCAGGTTATGGAACACGCAGGTAAACTGGGTAGCTAATTCAAGTTGAGATGGACCAAAAGAGCTTCGCGATCGTTGGGAATGTTGTCTTCGATCACGGCGTCGAGGGCGGCGTTGAGTAGCTGGCCTAGCTCGGGTCCCGGTTTAAGGCCGGCACGGATCAAGTCGTCGCCGTTGATGGCGAGCATCTTGAGCGTATAGGGCTCCCCCGCCTCCAGTAGCTCGTACGCCAGCGCGCGCATTTCCTCGATTGTCTCGACATAATAGAAGCACGATGGGGCCTTGCCAAGCGTGTCTGCACGCTTGAGGTCCATGAGCTCGTCAATCAGGCGGGCCGTGTCGACGCCCTCACCCGAAAGCGCGCGCATCATATTGAGCAGGCAGGAGCGCTCGGGGCGCAGCGGCTTATCGTGATATTTGATGAGCAGGCACACGTCGTGCACCAGGTCGTGCGAGAGCGCCAGGCGATCCATAATGACGCGCGCTTTCTTGGCGCCGAGCTCGGGATGACCGTAGAAGTGTCCGCTGCCGGCGTGATCGACCGTAAAGCACTCGGGCTTGGACACATCGTGCAAAAACGCCGCCCACATAAGGCTCGACGAGGGCGCGACGCCGTCGCACAGCGCCAGCTCCCCTGCCACCGTCAGCACGCGGGCGATATGCTCGTAGACGTTAAACGCATGATAGACACTTCGTTGATCAAACCCGCGGCCCGCTGCCAACTCGGGCACGGCGGCGCAGATAAGCTCGGGGTAGCGCAGCATGGCGTCTCCCCCATGACCGGTCGAAAGAATGCCCTCGAGCTCAATACCCACACGCTCGCGCGCCACGGCATCGAGCAACGGCGCACATTCGGCCAAAGCCTGTTTGGTCGCGGGTTCAATCATAAAGTCCAGGCGGCAGGCAAAGCGCACCGCACGCAGCATGCGCAGGGCGTCCTCGTTAAAGCGGCACTTGGGATCGCCGACAGCGCGAATCAGCTTGCGCTCCAAGTCACCCTGGCCGCCGTAGCGGTCGACAAGTCCGCGCTCGGGATGCCAGGCCATGGCGTTGACGGTAAAGTCGCGGCGCGCCAGATCATCCTCGAGCGAGGCGGCACGCTCGACACTCTGAGGATGACGCCCATCGGTATAGAAGCCATCCAGACGGTAGGTGGTGACCTCGATACGCTCGCCATCGGAAATAGCCGTGATTCCGCCAAATTTAATGCCCGTCTCCACGACCGCGATACCAGCGGCCTCGAGCGCCACTTTGGACTCCTGCCACAGGCCGCTACAGCACATATCAACATCATGGTTGGGACACCCCATCAGGGCGTCGCGCACCCAGCCGCCCACGTACCAAGCTTCAAGACCACCAGCCTCAAGCGCGCGAAGGACGCGCAGGGAGGCATCGGACGGTTGAGTACCATTGAGTGAAACATTGCACATGCCTATGGCCTCCTGCACTCGTGAGCGTTAATCGATGGTTCTCAAGAAGTCTAACAAGAAACGAGAAAGCGCGCACACGCAATCGCGTCGTCAATTCGATAAAACGAGACAGCAGACGCCACATACGTTCAGCGCCCAAAAACACCCGCCTTGGTAATCCAAAGCGGGTGTTCGGCAACGATGTATCGATGCGGCTAGCAGACCTGGCGAACCTCGATGTGCTTCTTATATTCGTCCACCTTGGCAAAATCGCCCAGACCGGGGCACTCGACCACGTTGGCGCCGGTAGCCATCGAAAGGCGCAGGGCGTCCTCGACGCGCTCGGGGGCGTCGTGCCACACGGACAGGAAGGCAGCGAGCGAGGAATCGCCGGCGCACACCGTCGACAGCAGCTTGACGTCGAAGGTTCGGTTGGCAAACCAGATGTGCTCGCCGTTGGAGAAGTACGCGCCGTCGCCACCAAGGGTCAGCAGCACGTTCTTGGCGCCCTTGGCGTGCAGCTCGGCCATAGCGCCCTTGACGGACTCATCGTCGCCACCGCTCACCTTAATGCCAAAGATGTCGAGCAGCTCGTCGTCATTGGGTTTGATCAGCAGCGGTTCCATGGCAATGAGGTCTGCCAGCTGATGGCTCGAGATGTCGAGGACGAACTCGGCCCCCTTAGCCTTGACGCGGCGCAGGACCTCGGCCAGGAAGCCCTCGGAAGTGTTGGGAGGCAGCGAGCCGCTGATGACCAAGCAGGTCATGTCATCGAGCGAATCGATGAGCTCAAACATCTCCTGCTCGTTGGCCTCGTTGATGGCGGCACCGGCATTGACCATGTTGTACTCGGTGTCGGGGCCGGCATTGAGGAACACGTTGACGCGCGTGATGCCGTCGGTCCACACGGGCTTGACGGGCACGCCCAGGGCCTCGGCGCCCTTAACGATAAACTCGCCCGAGAAGCCGGCGAAGAAACCCAAGATCGTGGTGTCGACACCGTAGCGGTCAAGCGTAAACGAGACGTTGAGGCCCTTGCCGTTGGGCGTGTAGACGGCGTTGCGGGTACGCGTGACGGTGTTGGCAGCAAGGCCGTCGCAGGCGATGTTGTAGTCAATGGCGGGATTTGCAGTGAGCGTGTATATCATGAATGTTCCTTTCACGAAGCAACGTGTTAATGAAAGTATATTCCACGCATCGGTAAAAGGCTAGGACAACTCGGCGAACGGTGTGGAAGCGATGAAGTACGGCGGGACACCTCTCCCCCGTGGCGGAACAAAAAGGCGCCCCAGCCGAAACCGGGGCGCCACATGCGCACGAATATGTCGCGTTTCGATTACTGACGATCGAGCTTGCGGACAGCAACGCGCTTGCTGTACTCGTCGACGTGACCGAAGTCGCCGATGCCGACGGACTCGGCAACGTTGGCGCCGGTGGCCATAGCGAGCTTCATGGCCTCCTCGACGTTGTCGCGATCCCTGTACCACTTGTGCAGGAACGCAGCGAGCGTGCAGTCGCCAGCGCAGACGGAAGAAACCAGCTTGATGTTGAACTCACGCTTGGCGTACCAGATGTCCTCGCCGTTGGAGAAGTAAGCGTCGCCGCGGCTACCACGGGTGAGCAGCACGTTCTGAACGCCAGCGTCGTGAGCCATCTTCATAGCAACGCGAACCTCGTCGTCGGTGTCGACCGGCACGCCGAAGATGGCCTTCATCTCGTGATGGTTCGGCTTGATGAGCAGCGGCTTCTTGTGAGCGAGCTCCTTGAGCTTGTCGGAGGACAGGTCCAGGACGACGTCGGCGCCACGAGCCTGAGCGTGCTCCATGACCTGAGCCAGGAAGTCGGGCGTAGCTTTGGGAGGCACGGAGCCGGAAACAATCAGGCACTCGAGATCGCCCGCGGTGTCCAGAATGTTGTAGAGCTCCTCCTGGTGCTGCGGCGTAATCGGAGCACCAGGGTTCAGGATGCCGTACTCGTGCTGGCCATCGTTGACGTAGGTGTTAATGCGCGTGATACCGTCGGTCCAGACCGGGCGGCAGAGGCAACCCAGGTTCATGACCTCCTCGACGATGAACTTGCCCGTGAAGCCAGCAAAGAAGCCGAGTGCGACGGTGTCAACGCCCATCTTCTTAAAGGCGAAGGACACGTCGAGGCCCTTGCCGTTAGCCGTGTAGCTGGCCGAGCCGGTGCGGACGTTCTCATCGGGCTCGAGCGGAGAGCTCGAAACCGTCATGTCGACAGCCGGGTTAGCGGTTAGCGTGTAGAACATTTACAGTACCCCCTGTATATGTGAGGGCCGCGTGGCCGGCCCATTCCAACCACGCGGTTACCTCTGATACCAAATTAGCGAGCTGCGGACTCGAGCAGTGCCTTGACCTCGGCGGCGGTGTTGCAGGCGAGCGCCTTCTCGGCGAGCTCGTCGCACTCGGCCTTGGTCCACTGGCTGATGGTCTTGCGGGCGCGCAGGATGGACGGAGCGCTCATCGAGAACTCCTCCAGGCCCCAGCTGATCAGCAGCGGCTCGAGCAGCGGATCGGCAGCGGCCTCGCCGCACATACCGACCATGATGCCGGCCTTCACGCCGCTCTCGATGATGTTCTTGAGCGAGCGAAGCACGGCGGGATAGTACACCTGGTACAGGTTGGAGATGGTGTCGTTGCCACGGTCGGCGCACATGGTGTAGCCGATCAGGTCGTTGGTGCCGATGGAGAAGAAGTCGGCGACCTCGGCCAGACGGTCTGCGAGCAGCGAAGCGGCGGGCGTCTCGACCATGATGCCGACCTCGATGTTCTCGTTGAACTTGCGACCCTCTTCGGTCAGCTCGGCCTTGCACTGCTCGACGAGCTCCTTGACAGCCAAGACCTCCTCGACGCAGGTGACGAGCGGGATCATGATCTTGACGTCACCGAAGGCGCTAGCGCGCAGCAGAGCGCGGAGCTGGACCTTGTACTGGTCGGGATTGGCCAGGCAGTAACGCACGGCACGGAAGCCCATGAAGGGGTTGTCTTCCTTGACCATGTGCAGATACGGAATCTCCTTGTCGCCACCCACATCGAGCGTGCGGATGATGACCGGAGCACCCTTGAGCGCGCTGGCGACCTTACGGTAGGCGTTGAACTGCTCCTCCTCGGAAGGAAGCTCAGCAGAGTCCATGAACAGGAACTCAGAGCGGAACAGACCGATGGCCTCGGCGTCGTGATCGAGCGCGTTGGGCACGTCATCGGGGTTACCGATGTTGCAGGCGATGATCTTCTTGATGCCATCGGCAGTCACGGACGGCTTGCCACGGAAGGCCTCGAGGGCTGCCTTCTCGGCAGCGAAGGCCTCGGCCTTAGCGGTGTAGGCAGCGAGCGTCTCCTCGTCGGGATCGGCCTCGACGATACCCTTGCCACCGTCGACGACAACGGTCATGCCATTGCGCAGAGCGGTGCAGCTGTTGGAAACCGAAAGGACAGCCGGGATCTCGAGGGCGCGCGCAATGATCGCGGAGTGCGACGTGCGGCCACCGGTCTCGGTGACGATACCGGCAACGTGGGCCTTATCGATCGTGGCAGTCATGGACGGCGTGAGGTCGTGCACGACAACGACGGTGTTCTCGGGCAGGACGGAGAGGTCGACGACCTCCTTGCCCAGCAGCTCGGCCAGAATACCGGTACGGATGTCGGCGATGTCGGCCGCGCGCAGACGGAACATCTCGTCGTCCATGGACAGGAACATGTTCTCGAACATGGTCGAGGTGTCCATGAGCGCCTGCTCGGCGCAGGTGCCGCCGTCAATGGCAGCGTTGATGGCGTCGGTCATGCCCGGGTCCTGAGCCAGGACAATGTGTCCGCTCATGATCTCGGCCTCGGCCTCGCCCACCGTCTCCTTCATGTGGTCGGCCTGAGCCTGGGTCTTCTCGCAGAAGACCGAAAGAGCGGACTGATAGCGCTCCTTCTCTGCTGCCGAATCAGCAACCTCGTGCGGCTCAAACGTCAAGTCGGGATCGACGGCAACCATGACGGTGCCGATACCGATGCCCTCGGAAGCGTTGACTCCCTGATACATTCCCATTCCTCTCTCCGTGTCATGTGATAAAGCGTTTTGCCATATCCATGACAAAAGAGCGCAGCTACCTTACAACAGGTCACTGCGCCCCCAAATATGAACTTAGTTGTTCAACATGCGACCCGTTTGAGTTCTACTCGCCAAGACCGCTCTTGATGAGCTCGATGGCAGCAGCCAGAGCCTCGGCCTCGTCAGCGCCGTCGCACTTGACCTCGACCTCGGTGCCGCAGGGGATACCAGCAGCCATGAGGGCCATCGGGGACTTGCCGTTGACCTCCTTCTCGGGGGTAACGACCGTCACGTCACAGGCATACTTGCCCATGGTGGAGGCGAACAGACCAGCCGGACGCATGTGCAGACCCTGAGGATTAACGAGGGTAGCCTTCTCAGAAACCATAATTGACTCCTTTTTGTGTTTAACCCCTGTCATGCATGTGGCAGGAGTCAGATTCACGACGTTGTTTATATTAACTCACATCAAACGGTTTTTCATTGTGTTTCACACGAATTGTTGGACAGATGTCGTATCCCTGCGCTCGCCCGCCGGGCGGGGCGGTTAAGTTTGCTGCTCTACAGTCCTGCGCAAGACGGAAAGCACATTAAGTGCTTTCCTTTGCGTGCGGAACTCGCGACAAACTT
>CABQZS010000252.1 GCA_902468695.1 uncultured Collinsella sp. | reverse complement strand
TAAAAGAGCCCCGTCCCAAATTAGCTACCCTGACGGCATCCTTGCTGCTAGCGGGGGACGTAGCGGCCGGGTTGGGCTCCGGTGGGCTCGCCGTCGCGCGCGGCCAGCACGCCGTTCACAAACACTGCCTTGGCGCGGCCGTGCGCCTCAAAGCCCTCGAGCGGCGTGTAGTCCACGGCCTGATGCTGCGTCGCGGCGCTGATCGTCCAGCGCGCCTTGGGATCCCACACGCACACATCGGCATCGGAGCCCTCGGCAAGACATCCCTTGCGCGGATACATGCCAAAGACGCGCGCCGGGTTCTCGCTCATCAAGCGGCACAGATCCTCGGGACCCAGCTGCCCCTCAAAGCTCGTGGCAATCGCGACGGGGCGATGCTCCACACCGGGTCCGCCGTTGGGAATCGCGCGGAAGTCGTCGCGCCCGCGGTCCTTTTGCCCGTGCAGGTTAAAGCTGCAGTGGTCGGTCGCGATCGTATCGATCTCGCCGGCCACAAGCGCCTCACGCAGTGCCGCACGGTCGCCCGCATGGCGCAGCGGCGGGCTCATCACATATTTGGCGCCCGCAAAGCCGTCCTCGCCCTGCTCCAAATAGCACGTATCGTCGAGCATCAGATACTGAGGGCAGGTCTCGACATAGATATTCTTCTGCCCGCGCGCCTTGGCGGCACGGATGGCCTCGAGCCCCAGCTTGGTCGAAAGGTGCACCACGTTGACCGGTGCGTCGCCGGCCAGGTGCGCCAGGTATAGCAGACGGCTCACTGCCTCGGCCTCGCACACATCCGGACGGCTGAGCGCATGGCCCTCGGGCCCGTGGATACCCTGCTCAAACACGCGCTTCTGCAGCTCATTCACCAGCGTACCGTTCTCGCAATGCACGCACAGGATACCGCCAATATGCTTGAGCTCCTCCAGCACCTCGAGCGTCTCGGCATCGTCCAAGCGCAGGTGGTCGTAGGCAAAGTAGGTCTTAAACGACGATACGCCCGCCTCGCGTATGGCCGAAAGATCGGCGCGGTTGCGCTCGTTCCACTCGGCGAGTGCCATATGAAAGGCGTAGTTTGCCGTGCAGGTGCCGTCGGCGCGGCGATGCCACTCGGCCAAGGCATCGGGCATGGTCACGCCACGATCGGCCGTCGCGTAGTCCACGATGGTCGTCGTACCGCCGCAGGCAGCCGCGCACGTGCCGGTCTCAAAGCTATCGGCCGTCCAATCCATGCCGGTCCAGCACTGCATGTGCGTGTGGCCGTCGATAAAGCCGGGAAACACCCAGCAGCCCGTGGCATCCTCGACGGTATCGCCCTCGGCAGGCTCAATCGCCGCGGCGATCCGCACGATCTTATCGCCATCCATGGCAAGATCGGCGCGGCGAAGCCCCTGGGGCGTCACGAGCGCGCCGTTTTTGATGATGATCATAATTGCTCCTTATTGATTGATGCTGTTGGCCACGCGATCAAAATACGAGCAGGCGGCGATATGCTCCGTTATGCGTCGCTGTCCCTTGGTGGTATCGACGTCCCACAGCTCGTAGGCACGCGCCTCGACCAGCACCACGTCAATACGGTCCTTGAGGATCGAACCGCCGCCGTCCTTGCCCTCAAGACACATAAGTGCATCGAACAGTTCCGCCGGAAAGAGCACCGGGCTCGAAGGCTCACCGTTGCACGCAAGACGCACCGGATGCTTGCGGCCACGCTCGTCAAATGCACGAACCATAGCCTCAAAAGAATCCGAACTCACGAGCGGCTGGTCGCCCGGCAAAAAGAGGCAACCTTTCCAGTTGCGTTCGACTCCCCACGAAAGGCCCGCACGGACGCTTTCGCTGCGCAGCTCGCCATCGTGCAGCACACACGGGCAATGCTTGTCCTCGCAAATCTGGGCGACCTCGGGCCAACGCGTCGAAACCACGACGTCAAAGCCCCGGGGAACCGAATCGATGGTCCGGGCAATCAGCGGCTCGCCATAGATATCGGCAAGCATTTTGTTAGAGCCAAACCGCTTGCCCTCGCCCGAAGCCATAATGACGCATCCAAGTTTCATGGTGATACCTCCCCTGAAACCATCGTACCCATAACTCGCGCCGCGGGCATCCACATCGAAAGCGCTTATCCCGCACGCCCGCGATGCAAAAAAGGGGCACCCCGCCGGTTGGCAGAGCGCCCCCTTTACATGGCTTACCTCAGCCCAGCTTTAGGCCTGGAACCAACGGGCGGTGTTGCGCTCGTCGAGGGCCTTGAGGGTAGCGGCGGGATCGGCAACCTTCTGCAGGAACATCATGGCTGCGATGGCGTACGGCTTGTAGCTGGCCTCCTTGTACATGCCCACGCGGTGCATGTCGAAGACGTCGGCGTTGACCTCGCCGTGCTCGCAGGAGACACCGGAGATGTCGGCGGGCAGCGGGTGCATAAAGATGGTGTCCTGGCCGTTGGCAGTCTTCTCCATGAGCTCAGTCGTGGAGCACCAGTCCTGATGGGTGGCGTTCTGGGCGAGCAGCTCCTTCTCGAGCGCAGCGATGCCGGCGTCGTCGCCCTCGGCGTACAGGTTGGTGCGCTTCTCCATGGCGGCAAACGGAGCCCAGCTCTTGGGGATCACGATGTCGGCGTCCTCGAAGGCCTCGGCCATGGTGTTGACCTGCTTAAAGGTGGTGCCGGACTCGGCGGCGTAGCCCTTAGCGCGCTCGACGACCTCGGGCATAAGGTCGTAGCCCTCGGGGTGAGCCAGGGTGACGTCCATGCCAAAACGGGGCAGCAGGCTGATCAGCGACTGCGGGCAGGACAGCGGTTTGCCGTAAGAGGGCGAATAGGCCCAGGTAACGGCAACCTTCTTGCCCTTGAGGTTCTCAAGGCCGCCAAACTCGTTGATGAGGTAGAGCATGTCGGCAGAGGACTGCGTGGGGTGATCGGAGTCGGACTGCAGGGAGATGAGCGTGGGACGGTGATCCAGAACGCCGTCCTCGTAGGCCTGCTGGACAGACTCGGAGACCTCGGCCATGTAGGCGTCGCCCTTGCCGATGTACATGTCGTCGCGGATGCCGATGACGTCGGCCATGAAGGAGATCATGGTAGCGGTCTCGCGGACGGTCTCGCCGTGGGCGATCTGGGACTTCTTCTCGTCCAGGTCCTGCAGCTCAAGGCCGAGCAGGTTGGCTGCCTTAGAGAAGGAGAAGCGCGTACGGGTGGAGTTGTCGCGGAACAGGGAGACGGCAAGACCCGAGTCGAAGATCTTGGACGAAACGTTGTTCTCGCGCAGCTCGCGCAGGGCGTCGGCGACGATGTAGAGCGCCTTGAGCTCATCGGTGGTCTTATCCCAGGTGTGCAGGAAGTCGCTGCCGTACATGCCCTTAAAATCGAGGCCGTTCAGCTGCTCGACGAGTTCGGTAAACTTAGCGTCCATGTAAATATCCTTTCTAAAGATGAAACGATCGCAATGAGTAGATGCGCTCCGGCATGCGCGTGTGGCCAGAACATGCAGAGCGCTATGACGAGGACCCGCCACCGTCGAGGAAGCATGGGAGATAACGACCGCGGGCCCCAAGTCAACAGGAGGCGCCGGGGGCATAAACTGCCCCCGGCTAAACAAGATCGAGGAATGGGGCTAGTCGATCTTGTTGTTGGTCAGACCGGCGCGGAACACGGTGGCATCGCCATCGGCCTGGCTCGGATCGTAGAGGTTCAGGGCAGCCACATACATGGCGGCAGCGGTGACCAGGTCGTCCTTGTAGGTGACCTCGTTGGGAGCGTGAGCCTGAGACTCGGCACCCGGGCCAAAGCCGACGCAGGGGATGCCATAGCGGCCCTGGATGGAAACGCAGTTCGTGGAGAAGGTCCACTTGTCGCACAGCGGACGACCGGTGCGCTTGTCCATGCTGGGCTCGCAGCCGATGCGCTCGTCACCGAACATGGCCTTGTGGGCGTCGACGAGGGCCTTGACGTGCGGAGCGGTCTCCTTGTTGATCCACGTGGGGAAGTAAGCCTCGGTCTCGTAGACCTCGCCGGTCCAGGACGGACGGTCGTACATGTACATGGAGACCTTCACGTCGTCGCCGTACTTCTTGGCGGCCGGCAGGTTACGGATCTCGTCCAGGCAGGACTCCCAGGTCTCACCAGCGGTCATGCGACGGTCGATGGAGATGGCGCAGGAGTCAGCGACAGCGCAGCGGCTGGGGCTGGTGTAGAAGATCTGGCTGACGGTGCAGGTGCCGCGGCCCAGGAAGCGGGCGTCCTCGAAGTGCTCGGGGTTGTACTTGGGGTCGAGCATCTTGACGAGACCCTTGATGTCGGTCGACTCGTCGCAGCCGTTGTTGTTGAGGGCGCGGACGTCGGCGATGATGTCGGCCATCTTGTAGATGGCGTTGTCGCCGCGGTCGGGAGCGGAGCCGTGGCAGGAGGTGCCGTGAACGTCGACACGGATCTCCATGCGGCCGCGGTGACCGCGGTAGATGCCGCCGTCGGTGGGCTCGGTGGAAATGACGAACTCGGGCTTAATGCCGTCCTTGTTGTAGATGTACTGCCAGCACATGC
>CABQZS010000251.1 GCA_902468695.1 uncultured Collinsella sp. | reverse complement strand
CCCAAGCGCCTTGCGCAACGCCGCGCCATCCGGGCCGGCAGCAAGCTCGCCACCCGAACGCTCGGCCTCGTCCAAATCGCCTTTGACCAGAACGATCGGCGAGCACGCGTTGCCCGCGATACGCACGCCACGAACCGCAAGCGATGTGAGCTCCTGCTCGGCCGCCTGGGCGATGGCTTCTTTTTTCTGGCTTTGTGACATAGGTATGCGCTCTCCAATCGTTTGCGTGCCCACCATTATTTGACACTCCCCATGGCTAAAGCCAGGGGATTCTTGCTTCACCGAGAATTGCCTAGACTGCGCATGCAGCCGTAGGTCTTACGCCCTCTCCACAAGCGTTTGCGGCGTCTGCCGCGGTTCCCGCATGCCCTGCGGTACCTTCCAGGATTCTCCTTCCCTCGCGGGCGATGTTGACGGCGGCGTTCAGGTCGCGGTCGTGACGCATGCCGCACGCGGGGCAGTCCCATACCCGTTCGGCCAGCGTCAGTCCCCTGCAGACGTAACCGCATGCGGAACACGTCTTGCTGGACGGATAGAACCTGCCCACCCTTACGAAGCCGCGCCCCGACCATGCGCATTTGTACTCGAGCTGGCGCGCCAGCTCCGACATGGCGGCATCGCCCACGGCCTTGGCGAGGCGGCGGTTCCTCTGCATGCCCCTGACGTTCAGGTCCTCGACCGCGATGTTTTGGCTTTCTCCCACCGCATGCGTCGTGAACTTGTGCAGGGCGTCCTTCCGCCGGTTGGCAACCTTCTCGTGCGCCCGCGCGACCCTGACACGCTGCCTGGCGCGATTTGCGGAGCCCTTCCGCTTGCGCGAGAGCCGCCGCTGCTCCCGCGCCAGCCTCCTCTCGCTCCTTTGCAGGTTTTTGGGGTTGGGCAGGCGCTCCCCCGTGGAGCAGGTGGCTATGTCGTGTATTCCCGCATCGACTCCCAGGAACCCGACGGTCGGGGCCGGCGCGTCCGTGGCGGGGACGTCCGCGCAGCATATCGCCACGTAGTACTTGCCGCTCGGCACCTGCTTGACCGTCGCGGACAGGACGCGCCCCTCCACGGGACGGCTCACCCGCGCCCTGACGGTCCCCAGCTTTGGCAGCCTCACGTGCCTGGCGTCGATTATCCCGACGCCGTTCGTGCGGTAGCTCTTCCTCCCCGCGCGTTTGGACTTGAACTTCGGAAAGCCCACCTTGCCTGGTGCGCGGAAGAAGTTCTTAAATGCCTTGTCCAGGTCGCGCAGGGACTGCTGCAGTGCCATGGAGTCCACCTCGGAGAGCCACGGCGCGTCCGCCCTCTTCCAGGCGGGGATCTGGGTGATGTAGGAGTTGATGTGCCTCGATTTGCCCGTCCGCGCGTACTCGTCCCGCCTCATCGCCAGCACCCTGTTGTAGACCCAGCGGCAGCAGCCGAAGGTCTTCTGCAGGAGGGCCTCCTGCTCGGCGCTCGGGTATATGCGGTACTCGAAGGTCTTGTCCATGGCCCTCACGCGTTCCTCTGGTCCTCGATATACTGCCTGACGGCCTCGGGCGTCGCCCCGCCGACGGTCGAGACGAAGTAGCTGTTCGTCCAGAGCGTCGGCAGCTTGCGCTTCAGCTGCGGGAACTCGGCGCGCAGGTCGTGGCTGGTCCTGCCCTTGATGCGCTTCACGGCCCGGTGGATGCCGAACTGGGGGTCGACTGAGACGAGCATGTGCACGCGGTCGGGCATGACCTTGATTTCCCTTATCTCGAAATCGAGTTCCTCCGCGACCTCGTGCGCGATCTCCTCGAAGCGGGAGCCGATGCCGTCCACGAGCACCTTCCTGCGGTATTTCGGGCAGAAGACCACATGGTAGTCGCAGTCCCAGACTATGTTGTCGTTGCTCCTGTATCTATCCATGAAAACAGTATACCACTTGCAGCCGTATATGTATATCGGCTGACGCCGATGCGCCTTATATCCCCATATCTGAAGAAAGGGGTTTTGCGGCGCTTTTGATAAAAGAGCCGCCCGCGAGTGGTTGCTTTGCGGGCCGCTGGGTATAAGCACGGTCGTACTGAGTTTTACGCGGCTGAGCCGCGTCACATTATGGAGGTCACCATGGCTGACATTAAGCAGATTACCCCCGAGAATTTCGATTCCATCGTTAACGACAGTCTACCCGTGCTGGTCGATTTTTGGGCACCGTGGTGCGGGCCCTGTCGATCCCTCTCGCCCATCGTTGACGAGGTTGCCGATGAGCTGGCGGGCAAGCTTGCCGTTGCCAAATGCAACGTCGACGACAACCAGGACCTGGCCATGAAGTATGGCGTCATGAGCATCCCCACGCTGATTGTGTTTAAGAACGGCGAGGAGATTGACCGCTCGGTTGGCGCTCTGCCCAAGGCGAGGCTGCAGGCGCTGCTGGAGAAGCATCTGTAATACGCTTGTTACTTACCCGCCGTCTATGAGCGCTTTTGCACCGCTCGCCGGACTTCTGGATGCACCGAGTGCAACCACGGATAGTATGGTAATCACAAACAGCCCCCAGTGAACGGGTGCGGGTCGCACAGACTCGTACCCGTTTTCTTATGCAGCTGCGCGCAGAGCGGGCGTAGTAAAATCTGAACCACTGAACTGCCCCATACAAAAGGAGATTTCCCATGCATGATGTTGGAATGAACATGAGCCAGCTTGCCATGAGCGTCAAACAGGTCGACGACACCATCGAGCTCGCTCATGAGTGGAGCCATCAGCTGCTGCATGCGACCGAGAATTTTGACATGGAGCGCATCGGCGCCAAGCTCGAGGCCGCCATGGCTGCGCTGCACGAGGCGCATGACGCGCTCGAGGGCTACGAGGAAGCCATCGAGGCCGACCACAACTCCGTCGGCTCCGTGAAGCTGGTGTAAGGTGGCCGAACACGAGCACGGCTGCGGGTACGAGCACGAGCATCCGCACGGGGCGGACGGTGATGCGGGCTGCCACTGTAGTGGCTCCGGCTCCGAGCTGGTCCGCTTTTCGGTCACCGCGCCCGACGACCTGCTGCGCCGTTTTGACGAACAGATCGCGCGCCGCGGCGACGTGGCCAACCGCTCCGAGGCCGTGCGCGATTTGATTCGCGCCTCGATCGCCAAAGAGCAGATGCGCACGCCCGATGAGCATGTTATCGGGTCGCTCACCATGATCTACGACCACCATACCGGCGACCTGACGCGCCGCCTGGACGAGGTGCAGCACGACTACACCGACGAGATCGTATCGACGATGCACGTGCATCTGGATCACCACAACTGCTTGGAGATCCTGGCGCTCAAGGGTCGCGGCGAGCGCGTCTACGAACTAGCCGACCGCCTGCTGGGCCTGCGCGGCGTTAAGCACGGCGAGCTCACGTGCGCCGCCACCAAGCAGAGCCTGGGGCTGTAGCGGGATTTCCCGCAGCGCACCTGCCAAATAGGGACAGGTTTGTTTTGGCAGGTTTAGAAGTTTTACCTACCAAAATAAACCTGTCCCTTTTTGGTCGGTTTTGATGAGGGGTGTCGCATGCGGCATGTGCATATTCATGTGACGGGCATTGTGCAGGGCGTTGGCATGCGACCGTTTGTGTATCGCGAGGCCATGGCGCATGGCATTTGCGGATGGGTGCTCAATGCGGGCGACGGCGTGCATATCGAGGCGCACGCTCCGGCCGATGCGCTCGATGCTTTTGTTGCCGCGCTTTCTGAGCATGCGCCTGCGGCAGCCCGCGTAGAGCATGTCGAGGTTGTGGACCTGGTGGCCAACGGTTGGGATACCGCCAATGAACAGGGTTTTCGCATCGTAGCCTCGCAGGACCAGACCGCGCACACGACGCTCGTCTCACCCGATATCGCCACCTGTGACGATTGCCTGCGCGAGTTGTTCGATCCCGCCGATCGACGCTATCACTACCCCTTTATCAACTGCACTAACTGCGGTCCACGCTTTACCATCATCCGATCGCTGCCTTATGACCGAGCGGCTACCTCGATGGACCGTTTCCCCATGTGCCCCGCCTGCGCCGCAGAGTATGCCGACCCGCTTGACCGGCGCTTTCACGCACAGCCCGATGCCTGCTTTGATTGCGGACCGCATATTACGTGGCGCGAGGCTGTGAACGACGATGCGTGCGGGAATTCGTCCGCGACACCGGCCGTCGGCACCACACGCGAGGCCAGCGACGCTATCATCGAGCGCTGTGTTGAGCTGCTGGCCAGCGGTGGCATCGTCGCCATCAAGGGCCTGGGCGGATTCCATCTAGCCTGTGACGCTGCCAACGAGCAGGCGGTGGCCGAGTTGCGCCGTCGCAAGCGTCGCAGCAATAAGCCGCTTGCCGTCATGGTGCGCAGTCTTGCCGATGCCGGGCGCCTGTGCCATATCGACGACGCTGAGCGCGAGCTTCTCGCCGGCAGTATCCGCCCCATTGTGCTGCTGCGCCAGCGCACTGTTGGCGAGGGCAACGGCAGTTCCCCCGACATCCTCGCCCTCGCGCCATCTGTCGCGCACGACTTGCCCGAGCTCGGCGTCATGCTCCCCTATACGCCGCTTCAACATCTGTTGCTTGCCGCGGCAGAAGCCTGCGGTATGCACGCGCTCATCATGACCAGCGGCAACCTGAGCGAAGAGCCCATCGAGACCGATGACGATCTTGCCTGGGAACACCTCGTTGCCGCCGGCATCGCCGACGCGTTGCTCGGTAACGACCGCGCGATCCTCTCGCGCTACGACGACTCTGTAGTGCGCGTGGTCGACGGCGCCGTTATGCCCGTGCGCCGCGCTCGCGGATATGCACCCCAGCCGCTGCCGTTGCCGGCGCTCGACGGCGCTCCGTCCTGCGTGCTCGCCTGCGGGCCACAACAAAAGGCCACGATTGCGCTCACGCGTGAAGGGACGAACGGCGAGGCAACCTGTTTTGTGTCGCAGCATATCGGCGATGTTGAAAACGGCGGGACCTTCGATGCCTGGAACGCCGCGCGCACGCGCTTGGAAGATCTCTTTGACTTGGCGCCTGCCGCCTTGGCCTGCGATTTACACCCCAGCTATCTATCGGGCCAGTGGGCGCGCGAACAGGCGCGAAAATGCAATCTGCCGCTCGTCGAGGTGCAGCACCATCATGCGCATATCGCGAGCGTAATGGCCGAGGCCATCGCCGCGGGCCAGCTTACAACCGACGCGCGCGTCCTTGGCATCGCCTTTGACGGCACCGGCGCCGGCACCGATGGGACCATTTGGGGCGGCGAGTTTCTTGTCGCCGGCCTTGGCGGCTTTGAGCGCGCCGCGCATT
>CABQZS010000250.1 GCA_902468695.1 uncultured Collinsella sp. | reverse complement strand
TATCGGCGTCCGCATCGCGACGGCGGCGCTTGGGCATCGTCGTCCCCGCCAGACGGTCGGCGCTCGACAGGCCATCGCCCACGTCGACGCCGTTCTCGCGGTCGAGCTCCATAAGCGCCAGGCGCATCTCGGGCGACTCGATATGCTCGAGCACATCGCGCGTCACGCAGTCGGGACGGCAGTTACAGCCCTGCTCGGCGGCCTTCTTTTTGCAGCCCTCAGAGCAGGTCATGTCGGCCAGGTTGACCTTAAAGACTTTGCCGTTCTCCAGGCGCAACACCAGCTGCTCACGCGGCGTGTCATATTCCTGGATGCGCGCCTTGCCAAGCGGCGTATCGATAAGCGTCTTCTTTTTGGGCGCGCGGCTCTTAAAGTCCTTGTACGCCTCGAACTCGTAGCGCAGGCAGCACATCAGGCGGCCGCAGACGCCGCTAATTTTGGACGAATTGAGCGGCAGGTCCTGCTCTTTTGCCATGCGGATCGAAACCGGCTCAAACTGTCCGCCAAAGCGCGTGCAGCAGAGCTCCTGACCGCACTGGGCATAGCCACCCACCAGGCGGGTCTCGTCACGCACGCCGATCTGGCGCATGTCGACGCGAATGTGCAGCGTCGAGGACAGGTCCTTGACGAGCTGACGGAAATCGACGCGCTCCTCGGCGGCAAAGTAGAACACAGCCTTCTCGCCGCCGAACAGGTACTCGACGCCGACCGGCTTCATCTCGAGGTCGAGCTCCTTGGCCAGGCGGCGGAAGTCGACCATGGCCTCGTCGCCCTGGATGGCCAGGTCGTCGGCAAGCTGCAGGTCGATGTCGCTCGCCACGCGCAACACGGGCTTGAGCGGCTGACCGATTTCGTCGAGCGGCACCTCGAAGGGGTCGGCCGTGACCAGGCCGATCTCGGTTCCGCGCTCGGTAGAGCAAATGGCATAATCGGCCTCGAGGATATCCAGATCCTGTGGGTCGAACCACAGGTCGCGCGAGGCGTAGGTAAACTTAACGGGTACGACTAACGGCATTTCAGTGCCTTCCTGATATCGAACAGCATGACCTCGATGGCCAGCTGGGGAGTAACGTTTCTGGCGATGTTGCGCTCAGCGGTGGTAACCGCCTCGAGCGCCTGGGTGGAACCCGCAACATTCGTCGCCGCGGCAAGCCGCCCGATCGTGTCGCGCACGTCCTCGTTCACAACGTCTGCCGCCTCATCCTGAAGTGTCAGTAGCACGTCGCGCATGAGTGTCCGCGCGCTCGCCAGCGCTTCCATGATACCCGAACGCTCGCGCGCGTTGAGTTCGCGCTTGTTGCGGTCCTCAAGCTGCTTCAATGCTCCACGCGACAGGTAGTCGGCATTTTGCTCGAGCACCTTTTCCTGCGTGGACTTGACCTCGGCGAGCGGCGCCTTGACGGCGACGATGAGCGACTTGGCGCGACTGAGCACATCGGCCTCGTCGGCGGCGATGAGCGAGTCGATGGCACGGACCATCTGGCGACGGGCGTCCTGGCGCTCGGCGCTCTTGAGGAACTCGATACCACGCGTAGGGCTTCCCGCCACGGCGACGGCCATGCGACAACGCGCGATATCCTGGCCCGTCGCGCGGCTCACGGCCTGCGCGGCCACAGTGGGCGACACCAGCCGAAACGGCACGCACTGGCAGCGGCTCACAATGGTGGGCAGCATCACGTCGGCCGAGGTACCCAACAGGATGAACATGACGCCCTCGGGCGGCTCCTCGAGCGTTTTGAGCAGCGCGTTGGCGGTGTTGGCGCGCAGTTGCTCGGCACGGTCGATGATGTAGACCTTTGCCTTGGC
>CABQZS010000249.1 GCA_902468695.1 uncultured Collinsella sp. | reverse complement strand
TCACCAGGTCGGCATCGTGATCGGCCGACTCGATCAGCACGGTTTGACGGGTGGCGCGCAGGGTCTTGAACTTATTCTCGAGCCAAATGCAATCGCCATCACGACGAATGATGTCGGTGAGCCCTTCTGTATCGCAAAAGGGGCACGCGGTGCCGGGACGACGGTTGTCGTCGGGCTTACCGTTCGCCTGCTGAACGTCAAATACCAGCGCCACGGGTTATACCTCCAGCGGCACGATCTTGGTGCCATGGAGCTCGGAGACGCCCAGTGCCGCCGCCACGGCATCGCGGTTGGCCGTGGAAATGCCGCCGCCAGGAAGGATGGTCAAGCGGTCGCCCGCATACTCGATTAGGCAAGCCAGGTGATCGAAGTTGTCCTCAATCGGCGTGCCGGCCGCGCCACCATGCGTCAGGATGCGCGTAACGCCGCAGTCGGCGAGTGTGTCGACGGCATCGAGTTGAGCCTCGGGCGAGAGCTGGTCAAATGCCATGTGGAAGGTGATGTCGATGGGCTCACGCTTGCATTCCTCGGTCGCGCAGCCCGCGGCCATCACGAGGGCGCCCAACGTAAGCTCGTCGAGCGCCCATCCGCCAGCGCAGGGCTTGCAGCAGCCAAAGACCAAGCCGTCAACGCCGGCACTTACGGCAAGGCCCAGGTCCATCTCCATCATGCGCAGCTCGTCTTGGTTGTAATGAAAGTCACCGCCACGCGGGCGAATCATGCACATCACTCGCACGTCATGCTCGTGAGCATAGCTGACTGTAGCGCTGATAACGCCGGCAGAAGGCGTGGTGCCACCAACGGCAAGGTTGTCGCACAGCTCGATACGCCTTGCACCGGCATCGATAGCCGCCGGCACCCGCTCAAAGTTCTCGGCACAAAACTCGTACAGCATAGATAGACCCCCAAAGACAGCAGATGTTTTCCGACGGGCATTGTCACACATCCCCATGAAGTTGCGGTGGAATAGGGACTGTTTATGGTGCAAAGCAACCTGACTCCCTTGCACCAAAAAGGGGCGCTGACCGAGATAGTCAGCGCCCCTTTGCTGGAAAAATTAACCGCCCAGGTAGGCTTTGCGGACGTTATCGTCGTGCAGGAGCTCTTGGCCGGTACCGGTCATGGTGATCTTGCCGGTCTCGAGCACGTAGCCGCGTGTGGCGATGGAAAGCGCCATCTGCGCGTTTTGCTCGACCAGAAGCACCGTGGTGCCGGCCTTGTGCAGGTCCTCGACAATCTGGAAGATCTGTTCGATCAGAATCGGCGCCAGACCCATGGAAGGTTCGTCGAGCATAAGCAGTTTGGGGTTACTCATAAGGGCGCGCCCCATAACGAGCATCTGCTGCTCGCCGCCCGAAAGGGTACCGGCGACCTGGCGACGACGTTCCTTCAGGCGCGGGAACTGCTCGTAGACGCGCTCCAGGCCCGGAGCCACCGTGGACTTGGGCTGCGTATAGGCGCCCATCTCCAGGTTCTCCTCAACCGTCATCTGCAAAAAGGCGCGACGACCCTCGGGAACCTGAGCCAGGCCCTTACCAACCAGCTTATCAGCGGGCGTATGGGTAATGTCCTCGCCCATAAACTTGATGGAGCCGGTCTTGGAGCGCAGCAGACCCGAGACGGTCTTGAGCGTTGTGGACTTGCCGGCACCGTTGGCACCAATCAAGGCCACGATCTCGCCCTCGTTAACGTTAAAGGAGATGTCCTTGATGGCGTGGATGGCGCCGTACCAGACGTTGATGTTGTAGACGGAAAGCATCGGCTCTGCCATTTAGTTCTCCCCCTTATCCTGCTTACCCAGATATGCCTCGATAACGGCGTCGTTGTTCTGGATTTCCTCTGCCGTGCCCTTGGCGATGACCTTACCAAAGTTAAGCACGCAGATGCCCTCGCAGATGTTCATAACGAGCGACATATCATGCTCGATAAGCATGATGGCGATGCCGAAGGTGTCGCGAATCTTGACGATGTTCGCCATGAGCTCCGCGGTCTCGGACGGGTTCATGCCGGCGGCAGGCTCGTCGAGCAGCAGTAGCTTGGGGTTGGTGGCAAGCGCGCGGACGATTTCCAGACGACGCTGAGCGCCGTAAGGAAGCGAGCCGGCCTGTTCATTTGCCAGGTGCTCCATGTCAAAAATGGACAGCAGCTCCATGGCGCGCTCGTGGGCGGCCTTCTCGTGCTTCCAATACGTCGGCAGACGCAGCACGCCCTCAAAACCGGAGTAGCGCTCCTGATTGTGCAGGCCGACCTTAACGTTGTCCTCCACCGTCATGGTATTGAACAGGCGGATGTTCTGGAACGTACGGGCAATACCCATGCGGTTGACCTGGTAGACCGACTTGCCCGAAGTGTCCTCACCGTCGAGCAGGATGGTGCCGTGCGTAGGCTGGTACACCTTGGTGAGCAGGTTGAAGACCGTGGTCTTGCCGGCACCGTTGGGGCCGATGAGACCGGCGATCTCAGTCTTGCCGATGGTCAGGCTAAAGTCATCGACTGCCTTAAGGCCGCCGAATTCAATGCCCAGGTGGATGCACTCGAGCGCCGGGCGCTGGCCCAGGTCGCGGTCGGGAACGATGGCGCCAGAAGGATACGGGACCATCTTGCCCTTGTTGAACTCAAACTTACTGGGCATCGGCTGCCACCTCCTTCTTGGAAGCAAAGCGGTCCTTAATGCGTGTGAAGAACGCCTTGAGCTGTGGGTTGTTAGTAAAGACCATGACCAGAATCAACACGATGGCGTAGATGAGCATGCGGTAGTCCGAGAACTGACGGAGCAGCTCGGGGAGCACCGTGAGCAGCGCCGCGGCGATAACGGAGCCGCGCATGTTGCCCAGGCCGCCCAGGACCACGAACACCAGAATGAGGATGGACGTATTGAAGTCGAACTTAGTGGCGGAAAGCTGCGAGAAGTTACCGCCGAACAGGGCTCCGGCAGCACCGGCGAGGGCAGCGGAAACCACGAAGGCGATCATGCGGTACTGGGTGACGGAGATGCCCACAGACTCGGCAGCGATCTTGTTGTCGCGCACGGCAATAATGGCACGACCGGTACGGCTGCGAACCAGGTTGAGCACAATCACGAGCGCGACCATAACCAGGATTGCGCCGGCAAGGAAGGTCGAATAGGTCGACACGCCCGATGCGCCCTGCGCGCCCTTGATGATGGCGGTGCCGTCCTCGAGCAGGTGCAGGTCGTCGATCGTAGAGTTACCCGTGATGTTAAAGATCACATGCAGGCCGCGGGAATCGACGCCCACAATGAGGCAGGTGACGACCTCTTTGATGATCTCGCCAAAAGCCAGGGTCACAATGGCCAGATAGTCGCCGCTCAGGCGCAGGACCGGGATACCGATCAAGAAGCCCAAGATGGCAGCGGCGATAGCGCCGACCACAATGCTGATGATCAGACGCATCGGATCGGACGGAACGGTGCTCTCCAGCGCGACGGCAGTGACGATGCCCGTATAGGCACCGACGCTCATAAAGCCCGCGTGGCCCAGCGACAAGTCGCCCGCGATGCCGACGACGAGGTTAAGGGAGATGGCCATGACGATATAGGCCGTGATGGGAACCAGCTGACCGGCGATCATGCGCGGGATCATGTGGTTGGACTGCATAAAGAACACGATGGCGAACGCCACAACGCACATGGCGTACGTGACAAAGTCGTGACGCGTCTGCTTGTCTTTAAGAAACTTCATAACGCTCACCTACACCTTCTCGGGGACGTACTTGCCCAAGAGGCCGGCAGGCTTGACGAGCAGGACGATGATCAAAACACCAAAGACGATGGAGTTGGCAAGGCTCGTGGAAATGTAAGCCTGCGCCATCGCCTCGATGATGCCGATGAGAATGCCGCCGACAAAGGCACCGGGGATGGAGCCGATGCCGCCGAAAACGGCAGCGTCGAAGGCCTTGATGCCAGGCATGGCGCCCGTGGTGGGCTGCAGGACCGGCGAGTAGGAGCACAGGAGCACGCCGGCGATGGCGGCAAGGGCGGAGCCGATGGCGAACGTCATCGAGATGGTGCGGTTGACGTTGATGCCCATGAGCTGAGCGGCGGCCTTGTCCTCGGACACGGCGCGCATGGCCTTGCCCATCTTGGTCTTACCTGTAAAGAACATCAGGCCGGCCATGATAACCAAGCAGGCGACGATGGTGACGAGCGAGACGGCGCTTACGTTAAACTTGGCCAAGAACTCCGGCACCGGGAAGGTGACGAGCGAAGTAAAGTTCTTGGGCGTGGCGCCCCACAGAAGCTGCGCGGCGTTCTGCAGGAAGTAAGACACGCCGATGGCCGTGATCAGAACGGCCAGCGGGCCTGCTTGGCGCAGCGGCTTATAGGCCAGACCCTCAATGAGAACACCGAGAACCGTGCAGACCACACAAGAGAGAACTACAGATGCCCAGCCCGGGAGGCCGAGATACGACGTGGCGCAGAACGAGACATAGGCACCGACCATGATGACATCGCCGTGAGCGAAGTTGAGCATCTTGGCGATACCGTAGACCATGGTGTAGCCCAACGCGATGATGGCGTAGACGCTGCCCATGGACAGGCCGTTGACCAGGTATTGGATAAAGACCGTCATGTTCCACATCCCCCTTTCGAATAGGTTTCCAGTTAATGTATGAAACAGGGACGTTACACTGTCCCTAGATACCAAGCAAGCAGGGAAGGCCAAAACCTCCCCTGCTTGGGATCAAAACCGCTCTATGTAAGGCGGCCAATTAGGCCTGTACGTACTTGCCGTCGGTGATGACGTACGCCGTGGGCTCCTTCTGGACCTGGCCCTTATCGTTCCAGGTGAGCTTGCCGGTCAGACCGTCAACGGTAATCTTGAGCATAGCCTTGGACAGCTTCTCGGCAGCCTCGGTCGGATCGGCGTCGACACCAAGACCGGCCTCCTTGACGGCCTCGGCCACCGCGTGCACGCCGTCGTAGGCGTCGGCGGCAAACTGGTCGGGGGTATCGCCGTACTTATCCTTGTAAGCGTTAACGAAGTCGGCGTTCTTCTCGTCGTCGGCGGAGAACGGGGTCATGAGCAGCAGACCCTCAGCAAGAGAGGTATCGAAGCCCTCAACGCCCAGGATGCCGTCCATGCCGTCGCAGCCCATCATCTTGACGTCGTAGCCCATGTCCTTGGCGTTCTTGAGCAGGACGGACGCCGGCGTGTAGTAGATCGGCGCAAAGATCATGGTGGCGCCGGCCTGCTTGGCCTTGGTCAGCTGGTTGGTAAAGCTCGTGGCGGAGTCGTCCTTAAAGGTCTCCTCGTCAACAATCTCGAGCTTGGACTCAGCGGCCTGGGCCTTAAAGGAATCTGCGATGCCCGAAGAATAGGCGTCGCCGGAGTTATAGAACAGCACGAACTTCTCGTCCGCATACTTCTGCGCCAGGAACTTGGCAGCGTTGACACCCTGGTTGGGGTCGGTGAAGCAAACCTGGAAGACGCAATCCTTGCCGTCGGTGACGTCCTCGGAGGACGCGGACGGGGTGATCATGAACGTCTTGGGGTCGTTACCGCACTCGGCGGCAACGGCAACCGACGCACCCGTGGTGGTCGGGCCGACAAGGGCCTGCATGCCCCAGTCGAGCAGGGTGTTGAAGGCGTTGACGGCCTTCTCGCCGTCGGCCTGGTCATCCTCGGCCTTGCTGGCAAGCGGCAGCTCCTTGGTCGAGAAATCCTTGCAGCCAAGCTCGACACCCTGGGTAACGGACTTGCCGTAGGACGCGTTGGCGCCGGTCAGCGGGCCGATGGTGCCAATCTTAAACGAAGCGTCGCTCGAAGCGGAACCGCTGTCGCCGCCGTTGGAGGAGCAGCCAGCTAGAATGGACATCGCCCCCAGACCTGCTGCGCTCGCGATAACGCTCCTGCGATTCATAACAGGGTTCAATGACTTACCGGTGAGGCTCGACATGCGGCTCTCCTCTCAAATCTCGTCGGGTTTCGGTTACCCGACAGGCCATCCTTCGCCGTGTTCGGCGTTCGCAAAATACTAGACGCTTTAGTTAAGGAAAGTGGCGATTATTTCAACTTTTCTTTGGATTTGTTCATTTATCCATAATTCTGCGTATTTCTATTACTTTATGCAGTAATGCCACTTTATTGTGTGAAAGTAATGTTTCCGTTCTGTTACAGGCGTCCCTGCCCTGAATAAAACGGCCTCACTGGTCGCGCTTTATGCGCACTTAGGCGGCGATGTACTTGCCGCCCTGAATCACATAGGCCGTAGCGGGCTTCTCGACTTTGCCCTCATCGTTCCACGTGAGCTCTCCCGTCAGGCCCTCGATCTTGATCTTGCGCATGGCCTTGGTGAGCTGGTTGGTAAAGCTCGTGGAAGAATCGTCCTTAAAGGTCTCGGTATCAACGATATCAAGCTTGGACGCCTTGGCCTGCTCGGCAAAGGCGTCGGCAACGCCCGAGCTGTACGTATCGCCGGAGTTGTAGAACAGGGCGACCTTGGCGTCCGCATACTTCTCGGCCAAGAACTTCGCGGCGCTGGTGCCCATGGTGGGGTCGGTGAAGCAAACCTTATGGTGCAAACGTTGACAGTTTGTTACGGAGTTCCGTTTGTAGCGAGCGTGTTTCCAATGTTTCCGCAGCGTTTCGGGGGTGGCGTTTTGTGCTGCTCCCGCTGCCAGGCAAGCACGCGCCCGCACTTCACGCTAGAATGCACTCAACCTTTAAGTGGTTAATCCATCCATAAGATGCACGAAGGAGCTATCTATGAGCGAACCCCTGCGCACCGTGAACGTCGGCCTCATCGGTCTGGGAACCGTCGGCGGCGGCGTGGCCCGTCTGATCAAGAGCCACCACGATGAGTACCTGGCCGCCTACGGCATCGACCTTAAGCTGACCCGCGCCTGCGCGCTTGCCTGGGAGCAGGCCGAAGCCGCCGGTATTGAGCGCGAGGCCTTTACGAGCGACTGGCACGACGTCGTCACCGACCCCGCCGTCGATATCGTCGTCGAGCTCATCGGCGGCGAGCACCCCGCGACCGAAATCTTCACCACCGCCTTCGAGAACGGCAAGCACGTCGTCTCTGCCAACAAGGCCCTGCTGGGCCGTCATGTCGAGACGCTCGCCGAGAAGGCGCGCGCGTGCGGCGTGCAGATTAAGTGCGAGGCCAGCTGCGGCGGTGGCATCCCCATTGTCAGCACGCTCGAGCACGACCTGGTGGGCAACAAGATCCTGACCATCGCCGGTATCCTTAACGGCACCACCAACTACATCCTGTCGCGCATGGACGCCGAGGGCGCCGATTACGCTGACGTGCTCGCCGACGCCCAGGCAAAGGGCTATGCCGAGGCCGACCCGTCCGCCGACGTCGACGGCTTCGACGCCGCCAGCAAGACGGCAATCCTCGCTTCCATCGGCTTTGGCACCCGCGTGACCACCGACGATGTCTACCAGCAGGGTATCCGTACCATCGGCGCCGAGGACATTGCCCAGGCCCGCGAGCTCGGCTACACCATCAAGCTGCTGGGCATCGCACGCAACACCGACGCCGGCGTCGACGTCCGCGTGCATCCCACGCTCATCCCGGCAGACCATATGCTCGCCAAGGTCAACGGCGCCATGAACGCCGTCTACGTGGTGGGTGACGCCGTGGGCGAAACCATGTTCTACGGTGCCGGCGCAGGCTCCTTCCCCACCGCAAGCGCCGTCGTGGGCGATATCCTGTCGCTCTCCGAGCAGATTAGCCGGGGCGTGGCTCCGCTGCCCGAGATTGAGCCCTATGGTCACAACCTCGCCTTTAAGCCTATGGACGAGCTCCAGACCAAGTACTATGTGCGCCTGAAGGTCGCCGACCGCGTGGGCGCCCTGTCCGAGACGGTCGACATCTTTGCCAAGCACAACATCTCGATCTCGCTCATCAACCAGGTCGAGGACGGCAAGTCGGGCGTCAGCGATGCCTGCTCGGTCATCTTCCTGACGCACCGCGCGCTCGAGAAGGACGTCCAGGCTGCCGCCGCCGAGCTTGCCAGCGTCGACTGCGTGGCCGAGGTCGCCAACGTCCTGCGCATCGAGGACGTTGGGGCCTGGACCGAAGGCGTCATGGCCAACTAGTTCGGTTCTCGCCATACGACATATATTTGAGGGGCTCCCGTCCGGTCTTGGACGGGAGCCCCTTTTGCTTGCGCGCTCGGAGCGCATTGACGCGGCCAGCGTTTGAACAACTTGACCGTTCGGTGTCAACCAGGGATACCGCTCACCGATAAGCAGGCATGTTTGTTTTTGTCCGCCGCTATCCTGTGCTGCGTACGTCCACCCCCGAAGAATGGAGGCACCATGTTGCTCGAGGGCAAGAAAGCAATCATCACCGGAGGCACGCGCGGCATCGGCTATGCCATCGCCTGCCGTTTTATCGAGGAGGGTGCCGCCGTCACCGTCTTTGGCTCGCGTCAAGAGACCGCCGATGCGGCCGTTGAGAAGCTGACAGCCGCCTATCCCGACGCCAAGATCTGGGGCCGCTCCTGCGACCTCACCTCACTCGAAGCCGTAACTGAGGCCTTTACCCAGGCTGCAGCCGACATGGGCGGCTTGGACACGGTCGTCAACAATGCCGGTATCTCCCAGCGTTCACCCCTCTTGGACTACACGGCCGAGGATTTCGCCAAAGTTATGGACCTCAACGTCGTCGCCGTCTTTAACGGCCACCAGGCCGCCGCCAAGATCATGACCGAGGCCGGCCATGGCGGCACCATCACCACCACGAGCTCAATGGTCGCCAAGTACGGTCAGCCCTCCGGCGTTGGCTATCCCACGTCCAAGTTCGCCGTCAACGGCATGGTCCAGTCGCTCTCGCGCGAGCTCGCCCCCATGGGCATTCGCGTCAATGCCGTAGCACCCGGTGTAACCAAAACCAATATGGTCGCCAACCTGCCCGAAGAGGTCATCAAGCCCATCATCGCCACCATTCCGCTGGGTCGCATGGGCGAGCCCGAGGATGTTGCCAACGCCTTTGTTTTCCTGGCGAGCGATATGTCCTCCTACGTCACGGGCGCCGTGCTCCCCGTCGACGGAGCCGCCCGCTCCTAAAGGTCGCAAGCTACGGCTTCACACCTCAACTGAGCCCAACGCAAAAAGCGCGCTGCCTGCATCAACCGCAGGTAGCGCGCCTTCTTCTGTTTGAAGTGGAAGCCGTGTCCCAGAATTCCGGCTCAGACCGGGACGCAGCTTCCCTCATAGCCATGTTTCGGAAAGTGTGCCCCGTTTTGAACGCCGGTTCTGGGATGCGCTTTCCGGCAGGGGTCCAAAGCGGAAACTGCATCCCGCTCCGAGCGTCCATTCTGAGATGTGGTTTCCCGATGGGGGCCGATGCGGAAACTGCATCCCGTTTTGGGTCTTTAAAGTGGGACGCGTTTTCCCCTAGGGAAGCATCTCGTTACTTGCCGTCGTCGTCCTCGGCTTCTTCTCTTGCATAGAGCTCCAGCATGCGGCGGCGGTATTCGCGCACGGCGAGCTTGGCGCGCTCCAGGCGGCGGCGCTCACGCGGAGTGAGCTTGCCGGGGTCGATCTCGTCGCCATAGGTCTTCTCGGCCAGCAAATGGGCAGCGCCAACAATACGGGCATCGATGTGCCCGCTTGCCGCCTCGGCCGAAAGACGGTCGGCAATAGAATCAAGCGTAGGCATGCCGTCGAGCGTGCGTCCGTGACCATGCGAAGTCAGCAGCTCATGCTCGCGCGCGAGCAAGCTCGCTAAGTCGTGGTGGGCGCGCAGGATGTCGAGCGCATCGGATGGATGCTCGGCAACTTCTGCCACGGCGGCGACCGGCGCGGCATCCACCACGCGGTAGAAGAGCTGCGCGAGCAATGGCATCAAGAACACCGTGATGGCGCCGGCGGCAACCATAACCGACGCGATGTCTTGCGACAGCGCGCCCGCGTTGACGGCAACGCTCGTCACGGCAACGATGATCGGCAGCGCCGTGGTGCAGTACAGGGCCACGGTAATGCGACCATACGCCGACACATCGCGCGTCGCAGGGCAAATGCTCATAGAAATAAGAATGGGCACGGCGCGAATAATCAACAACGCCACGATAAAGCCCACGAGCAGACCCGGGCGCGACGCCACGGCCGTCAGATCGATCTTTGCGCCCGATACGGTAAAGAACACCGGAATCAAAAAACCGTAGGCCAGGCCGTCGAGCTTGGTCTCGAGCGTATGGTTGCCCTCGGGGATGATATAGCGCAGGACAAAGCCGGCGGCAAAAGAACCCAACACGATGTCGAGATCAAAGACAGCTGAGAACGCCACGAGCGTGACCAGGATGAGCACCGTCAGGCGCACGAAGGTCTGCGACGTGGTATCGGCGCGCTCCTCGACAAACGCAAAGAAGCGGCTGCCGACGCGCTTGGAGCGGCTCGGGACCACGGCCAGCAACACGCAAACCACCGCAAACAAGCCAAGGATTACGAGCGTTTGGATGCCAGTGCGGGCAGACAGCAGCACCGACATGGCGAGCACAGGGCCGAGCTCGCCCCAGGTACCATACGCGAGAATCGAGTCGCCCACACGCGTGCCAGTGAGCGAGCGCTCGCGCATGATGGGCACGAGCGTGCCGAGCGCCGTAGAAGTGAGGGCAAGCGTCACGGCGATACCGTCGAAATGGCTGACCGAGAACCACGGGGTAAAGCGCACGGCAAGCCAGGCGATACCAAACGTGACGACCCACGTCGCCAAGCCGTAGCGGCCCTCGACGCCCGTGATGCTCTTGGGGTCGATCTCAAAGCCGGCAAGCAGGAACAAAAAGGCCAGACCGAGCTCGGACACCAGCGAGACCTCGGCATCTACATGGATGACGCCGAGCATATGGGGTCCCAGCACCGCGCCGAGCACGAGCAAAAAGACTGTCTCGGGAACGGGTTTTCCGGGAATCGCCGAGGCGATAAAAGGACTCGCAAAGGCCACGAGTGCGATGATGGCGAGCGAAACGAATGCCATGTGATGCCTTTCTCTTGTTTGAGCCCCACTGTAGCACCCTCGCCGTCCTCAACGCGCCGCGAGCTGTCGTATCATAGTGAGGTTTACAAACATGTGGCTCAAGGCGACCGCGAGGCTTGCCCCGTAAACCGACCGCTGCCGCATACCGTACCGTACGCCCAACCGATCAGGAAGGCAGGAACCAATGGTCTCTCGTATCTACGTGGAGAAGAAACCCGGGTTCGACGTCGAGGCTCAGCAGCTCAGGGGCGAGCTGACCGAAATTCTCGGCATCAAGGGCATCGAGGCCCTGAGGATTATCAACCGCTACGACGTCGAGGGCATCGACGAGGAGCTTTTCCGCTCCTGCGTGCCGACCGTCTTTAGCGAGCCCCAGGTCGATGTGACCTACGACGAGCTCCCCGCAAGCGATGGCGCCGTCTTTGCCGTCGAATTCCTGCCTGGCCAGTTTGACCAGCGCGCCGACTCCGCCAGCGAGTGCGTGCAGCTCATCAGCCAGGGCGAGCGCCCCGCCGTGCGCTCCGCCAAGGTCTATATGATCTCGGGCGCTCTGGACGAGGCCGCCATCGATGCCATCAAGCACTACGTGGTGAACCCCGTCGAGGCGCGCATCGCCTCGCTCGACCTGCCCGAGACGCTGCACATTGAGACCCCCGAGCCCCAGCCCGTCGAGGTGCTCGACGGTTTCCGCGAGCTCGACGAGACCGGCCTTGCCGCCTTTATTTCCGAGCGCGGCCTTGCTATGGACGAGGCGGACATCGCCTTCTGCCAGCAGTACTTCCGCGATGAGGACCGCGACCCCACCATCACCGAGATCCGCGTGATCGACACCTATTGGTCCGACCACTGCCGCCACACCACCTTCGGCACCGTCCTGGATGACGTGACGATCGACGACGCCGTGGTGCAGCAGGCCTTCGACCGCTACATGGAGATGCGCCACGAACTCGGCCGCGACGCCAAGCCCGTCTGCCTCATGGACATGGGCACCATCGGCGCTAAGTACCTTAAGAAGACCGGCGTCATGACCGATGTCGACGAGTCCGAGGAGATCAACGCCTGCACCGTCAAGGTGAAGGTCGATGTCGACGGCGAGGACCAGGACTGGCTGTTCCTCTTTAAGAACGAGACCCATAACCACCCGACCGAGATCGAGCCCTTCGGCGGTGCCGCCACCTGCGTGGGCGGCGCCATCCGCGACCCGCTCTCGGGCCGCAGCTATGTGTATCAGGCCATGCGCGTCACCGGCGCCGGCGACCCCACCGTCCCGGTTTCCGAGACGCTCGAGGGTAAGCTGCCGCAGCGCAAGCTCGTGACCACTGCCGCCGCCGGCTACTCCAGCTACGGCAACCAGATCGGCCTTGCCACCGGTCAGGTCAACGAACTCTATCACCCCGGTTACGTGGCCAAGCGCATGGAGGTTGGCGCCGTCGTGGGCGCTACCCCGGCAAACCACGTTCGTCGCGAGTGCCCCGCCCCCACCGACAAGATCATCCTGCTGGGCGGCCGCACTGGCCGTGATGGCATCGGTGGCGCCACCGGCTCCTCCAAGACCCAGAACACCGAGTCCATCGAGACCTCGGGTGCCGAGGTCCAGAAGGGCAACGCCCCGGTCGAGCGCAAGCTGCAGCGTCTGTTCCGCCGCGGCGATGCCTGCCGTCTGATCAAGCGCTGCAACGACTTTGGCGCCGGCGGCGTCTCGGTCGCCGTGGGCGAGCTTGCCGACGGCCTGTATGTCGACCTTGATACCGTAACCAAGAAGTACGACGGCCTGGACGGCACCGAGCTCGCTATCTCCGAGTCCCAGGAGCGCATGGCTTGCGCCGTCGCCGACGGTGACGTCGAGGAGTTCATGGGCTACGCCGCCGAGGAGAACCTCGAGGCGACCGTTATCGCCGAGGTTACCGCCGAGCCGCGCATGCGCATGGCCTGGAACGGCGTCGCCATCGTCGACCTGTCCCGCGAGTTCCTCAACTCCAACGGCGCACCCAAGCACCAGGTCGCCCACGTCTGCGCCCGTAGCGTGTGGCAGCCCAGCTGGGCCGGCGCCACGCTCGCCGAGCGCATGACCTCGCTCGTCACCGACCTCAACGTCGCTTCCAACAAGGGCCTTTCCGAGCGCTTCGACTCCACCATCGGCGCCGCGACCGTGCTCATGCCCTTTGGCGGCAAGACGCAGCTCACCCCAAGCTCGGCCATGGTCGCCAAGTTCCCCGTGGACGGCGAGACCACCACGGCGAGTGCTATGGCATGGGGCTTCAACCCCTACCTGATGGAAGCCGACCAGTTTGCGGGCGCCTACCTGTCCGTGGTCGAGTCCATCGCCAAGCTCGTTGCCGCCGGCTTTGAGCACAAGCGCGCCTACCTCTCCTTCCAGGAGTACTTCGAGCGCCTGCGCACCGAGGCAGAGCGCTGGGGCAAGCCCACGGCAGCCGTCTTGGGCGCCCTCATGGCCCAAGTCGACCTGGGTGCCGGCGCCATCGGTGGCAAGGATTCCATGAGCGGCTCGTTTGAGGACGAGGCCGGCGAACTCAACGTCCCGCCGACCCTGATCAGCTTCGCCGTCGCCGTGGGC